>CAYGOU010000363.1:0-2667 GCA_964351455.1 uncultured Porphyromonadaceae bacterium | reverse complement strand
CCTGATCTCCAAAATCCCGAGCCGTGAGGTGTGAAGCCAGCAGATCGATGTGAGATTCTCCGGCATATTTTCCTTTTAACCCATTCAGGTAGTCATGGATGGGATTGTAGGTTGTCATCTGGTTTGGGCTTCTGAGGATCTTTTTCAGTATCGTGTCATTGATTGCGAAACCTTCACCGGCCAAATGCAGGCTGATATCATCAAAGGAGGGCGGGTATGAATATTCTTTCCTTAGGGCCCGGATCATGCTTTTGGTATGATCAAAGCAATTGATCCGGATTTCGTACTGTTCATTCAGAAAGCGGATCACCTCCTGAATCTTATTCAGGGCGGTCACGCTCTTTTTGATCTGCAGAGGAGATATTTTTCGAAGTTCCTGTCCCATTATCCCCTCCTTGATTTTCCTTTTAAATAAATGGTATTAAACATTTCCACGGCACGATCCGCGAGTCTTGCACCATAGAGTTTCTCCCAATACCTGTTTTTACCATCGCCTGAAACAATAGGGAAATTGGTGGTGGCATGGGTCATCGTTCGATACAGAACCAAATTGACAATGCGTTCGGTCAGGATGTTTTCCATCACGTTCAGTTTCATTCCGTAATGGGTAGCCAGACGGGAATCCTGTTCCCGGACTTCTTCTCCGATATCGTCAAATACAAACACCTCGTGCGGTGCCTTGTATTTCTTGAGTACAGCGTTTCCTCCTTGTGCTTCATCCGAATAGGCCGATTTGATATCGGTACATTTCACGATATTGAAATAGGGCGAATTCTCTTTCTTGGGGATAATCCCGCAAAGGGACAGGAACCGAAGGAAGTGCTGGATGACCATAAAAGCAACGCTCTTACCGGTTCCAACCGGTCCGACCAGGAGGATCCCCTTTTGAGGATCCCCCTTAAATGTGTTGAATTGGCCGGTGAAATAATAGAACAGTTGTTCGAAGGCTTCCCTGTTATCCTGGTCAATAACAAATTGAGGTACCAGGGACCGGCCAATTTCTTCAATCGATGTCATTCCAACCTCGAGTTCGATAGGCACCACAACAGGCTTGAACTTTCTTGCACTGACTTGTGATGTAAAGGCTCTTAATGCTGATTCGTAGGTACCCATCAGTATTTTATCTCTTCGGTGGAATAGACCATCGGTTTCTGGTTTGCTCCCTCCGGTACGGCAAAGAAATTTTTGTATCCGCAGGAGGAAGCAAACTCAAGTATCCGAACGGCTTTATGAGGATCTGAATCCGACAACTCATTAAGCCGTTTCAGGGATTGAATTTCTGCCCTTGATTTCAGGGTGATTCCGTGCTGTTCGCTCAGGTAGTCCTTCCAGAAAACCCAGGTCTCCCTGACCTTCTCATCGGTAAAAGGCATTTTCACCGGAAGTGAAGGTATGGGTGTGACCATGTTGTCAAACTCACGGATGGCATATTGCATTTTAGACCACAGCCTCTTGATCCTGGCAGCCCGCCTCTGAAAGTGCGGGCTTTGCGGCAATTCTCCGAGCAATTCCTCAAGAATCTCCTGAATATCACCCAGATCGCTGTAAATTAAGTTCCATTTTTCTCTCATAATGTTTTCTTTTTAGGCAAGGTCTGACCACCAGGTGCACCTCGTTGGCACTTGCTAAACCTTACTTTCAATAAAAAATCAGTTTACCTGTGGTTGGGCTTCCCCTTCCTCGATACTCAATCTGCGGACAAGGATCGACAGGTCTTCGATCCGGCTCATAGTCCTGGATAATTCAAGTTCAATGGGGATGTCAGGATCAATTGTCCGAACACCCTGAACCTTCAGTCTTTCAATATATTCAGAGTAATTAAGGAATACCCGCAGCTGGAATCGTAATTCCGGCAAAGAATAACCTTTCACTGGGGCGATGTTGGAGGTTGAAGGATATCCCGTATCTCCGAGGTTTTTTGTTGTCTTTCACGAATCAGACAGGCCGCTGCTTCAATCACTGCATCATTTTCCCGATGGCCATTTAAAGCATAGTAAATCGTCGTGGAAGACAGTTGGGTCATTTCTTTAAGCTTAGAGTAGGACCCACGAGGCAATAATGCTCTAAGCTCTGCTAATTCTGCTTTTGTAATCATTTTTTGTTTTGTTAAGTTATTAAAAAGTATTGCATAAGTGAATAAAAAGTGATAATATTGTAATTGATATGTCAATCATTATCATTTCAAAGATAATCATTTGACTATTAATGTCATTCTTAGTTCATCAAATCGTGATGGAATTGTTAAACATGAAACACGTAACTCAATGACTGTCAATAACAGACTTCATCAATATTTAAAGGAGTCAGGCATGACCCAGACCGAGTTGTCGAAGAAGATCGGAATATCCAGGCAGAATGTCAACACCTGGTTTACCAAGGGTGCAAACATCTCAGACAAAATGCAGATCAGGATTGTGCAGGTTATAGAGCAGATTGACGCCCGGTGGCTGATTACGGGAATCCATCAGGGTGAAGAAACAACTCCCAAGAGCGGCAATTTTACCTCTAATGAGAATTATGAAGTCATCCTGTCTAAGCTGATGGGTTCCCAGCGGGCTTTAGGTTCCGTTGAGGCAGAAAACAAGTTATTAAGGCAGCAGATTGTGGAGCTTCAGGAACAATTAGCCTTGCTGAAGAAGGCAGACAGGGCTAAGCTAAGTCCAGAGA
>CAYGOU010000362.1:0-2675 GCA_964351455.1 uncultured Porphyromonadaceae bacterium | reverse complement strand
TCCAAAATTTTCGCAATATTACGGATGGACTTTCTGAACATATTTTTGAATGGTGATTATTCCGCTTGAAAGTGTACCAGCATTCCGCTGCAAAGTGTACCACCCGGATCATGATGGATTCAATGATTAAATTTATTCTTTTTTATCTGTTTTTTTCTTTCTCAAAGATTCCCCTTTCAGGTCAACCCGATGGGCATTTCCTGCCAATCTGTCCATAATGGCGTCCGCGAGAGTTGGTTCGCCAATAAACTCGAACCACTTGACAACAGGCAACTGTGAAGTAATGATGGTTGACTTCTTGCCATAACGGTCCTCCAGGATTTGGAGCATAGCCAACCGGGAGATGCCATCCATGGGATGCAGTCCGAAGTCATCCAGAACCAGAAGATGACATCTTTCAACTTGATTGAGCAACTTTATAAAAGTACCGTCCAGCTTGGATTGGGCGATTTTTTCCAGGAACCTGTTCATACCAAAGTAGATTACCCGATACCCCAGGGCACAAGCTTGCCTACCCAGGGCACAGGCCAGGTAACTTTTCCCGCATCCGGTCGGCCCGGTGATCAGGATGTTGGCAGCCTGGTCCAGGTAGAGGCCATCAGCCAGGGTGAGCAGTTGATCCTGCGTAAGATTACGCGCTGGATTGCAATAGACCTGCTCGATGTGAGCATGGTATCTGAGCTTGCTCTGACGCAGGTACAACTCAGTTTTTTGATTGATTCGCTGCTGAAGCTCCGCCTCAGCCAGCCGGCCGATCAACAGATCAGAGGTAAGTTGCTCATGAACCGGCAAGGCCAATGCCGCCTCATAGGCACGGGCCATACCGTTGAGCTTTAACTTCCGGAGTTGATCAACAGTTGATTGTACATTCATAATCTTTTTTTTGGGTGATTAATTTATCGATACGCTTCGGCTCCCCGGATGTTTTCATGCTCGGGGATGTTAATAATGTAGGCTCCATGTCCGGACTTAACCTGGTCAAGGTTCTTTTGCAGAATACCCTGGATGGTCTTATAGTTGATTCGTATGCCCTGGTTGGCCCGGCCACAGGCCGCTTCCAATCGGGTTTTACCGTATTTGTCAGCTAACCGGAGGATTCCCACGCAAGCATCAAAGGTTTGTTCCGGGAAGGTACTTGATGCCAGCAGCCGGCTGATGGATGCACTCGTTTCTGTTCCGATCAGGGAGGCTTGCTCCAGAAAGTCATCTCCCTGCCAACCACGCTGCTGCTTATATCGACGGTGTGGTTCCGGCATATGCTCGGTCAGGGTTGAATACCGGTTGCGCCGGTAATCCCGTTTGTGAACGGCAATGCGCTTGAGACCGATGAACACTTCAACAACCTCACTATCATAAAGAACACGGGTCTCCTGGCCGATGTATTCCCAAGGAACGCTGTACTGGTGCCAATCTTCACCCAAAATCACATGATAGTTCAGCTTAACCTTGGCCCGGGTGCTTTTCTTTAAAGCAAAGGGATGGTCCGGCAGAGGTCGCAACAGCGCTTGCTCCTCCCTCACGAACCGTTCCCAACGGCTGGGCAGGTTCTTGTATTGGGGCCGATTGTTCAAAACATCCAGTTTTTCCAGAACCAACCCGACTAATTGCTGCCGGCTGGTGATGGTCAGGTTCCTTAACGGAGCATAAACATGATTGTAGACTATATTCACATGCCTTTCAACATCGGGCTTATCCTTGGGTTTTCCCGGTCGGGTTGCGTTTATAAATACACGGTTATGAACTCCCCAGGCATCAGCAAGCTCCGAAAAGGTCGGTTCATAGCGGTCAGCCCGGATGACCATCTGCCTCATGTTATCGGTGGTCACCTCCCGGGAAACCCCGCCAAAATAGGCCAGCATCCGGTTCAACCCCGGTACCAGGTGTTCCATACGTGCCGATTCCAGTGGGTCAACATAGGTCAGGTTACTGTACACCAAAGTGCAGATCAAGGTTGGGCATTCGATATTCTCTCCGGTTTGCGGATCCACATAGGACAGAGGCTTACCGGCAAAATCTATCTCAATGGTCTTACCCGGTTCTTTCTCTCCATGGTAAGCGGCAGCCGGGGTTTTGGTATACCTCTCATACTGCTCGCAAAAATAGGAGTATCCATATCCATCGGGGTTTTCATCCAGGTACTCCAGCCAAAGCTGATAAAGGGTTACTCCCGTACGGGTGAGCTCACTCCGATAATACTCTACGCGGTCTTTAATATACTCAGCACGATCATTAACCGGGGGGGTAACCTTAGCCAGGTTCATCCATCCGCTGAGCTCCTGGTCGCTTAGGGCTAACAGTGACTGGTAGCTCAATCCGCTTTTGTGCGCCCGATTCATATAGGTGTTAACCGTGTTCCTGTGAGCAGGTGCCCTCCTGCTGACTTCCCGCGTGGAATAACCCTCGGATAGTAAATGAAGTATCTTTCGGATTTGCAGCATCGTTTTCGTCTTGTTTGCCATTTCCCTGGATATTGGTTATCCAAGGTTAACGACTCAATTCTACAAATCCATCATGATCCGGGTGGTACACTTTCTGCCGGAATGTCAGGCTAAAAACCGAAGTAAAAATTCGATTTTCTCACCCATAAATTACCAGCTTAGGTGGTACACTTTCGACCGGAATCGCTGGTACAGTTTTAAACGGAAACAGTGGTACACTTTGTTCCGGAATATTCA
>CAYGOU010000361.1:0-2687 GCA_964351455.1 uncultured Porphyromonadaceae bacterium | reverse complement strand
ATAAATACGAAGGTGAGCGGCTTTTATTATTAAGCGGGTAATGAAAATTGACCAACTGGGGTTATGCTCATGTCATGTTGTAATGGTTGACACTTTTTTCTACTTTCGCTACCAAACCACTGATTTGCTTTTTATGTCACCCAGTTTCACCGAAAAGGTTGCCATTGTCACCGGCTCAAGCAAGGGCATCGGAAGAACCATTGCATTGGAACTGCTGAGTAAAGGCTGCAGGGTGGTCATCAACGGACGGGATCCTGAAAGGCTTGAGAGTACCCTTCATGATTTCCGGAACCTGGGATTCGAGCCCCTGGCCATCGCAGGCGACGTCAATGATCCTGCGTTTTGCAGCGAGATGATGGAGAAAACGGCTGAACAGTGGGGGGGGATTGATATCCTGGTGAACAACGCAGGATTGCCCATGCGGGGCAACTTCGAGGATCTGAAACCGGAATTCTTCAGGCGCGTGGTTGAAATAAACCTGATGACCGCGGTGTACTGCACCATGGCCGCCCTGCCCTACCTTAAAAAGAGCCGGGGCAGCGTCGTTTTCATCTCCAGTATTTCAGGCGGAGTGCGGGGTATTCCACACTCGGCCCCTTACTCGGTTGGAAAAATGGGACTGACAGCCCTCGCGCAGACCCTTCGCACCGAGCTAAGCCAGGATGGAATTCACTTCGGACTCATCCGGGTTGGTTTTGTCAAGCTTTACGAGGGCAAGCGTGTTTTGAACCATGACGGATCTTACATCGAGGTCAAACGCAATGGTCATCAAACCGAACAGGATGTGGCACGGGCGGTGGTCAGAATAATCAGATCCCGCCATTTTATGATCACCCAAACCCTCATCGGTAAGGCCATGGCCCTATTACAGTGGCTAATGCCCGGCTTTGTGACGTGGTACCTCATCCGAACCCGGAATTCAAGCATGTACAAGTGAGGTCAGCCGACCTCCGGCTTCTTGCGAATGTCGTACCGCCAGATGGCCACCAGGATCGATGCGAGCACCAGAATTTCCGTTATCATTCCCGGGTAAGAGCCCTTAATCACGTTGTAGGTGAACCACAAGGGGTGCGGAAAAAGGTTGATGAACCGGATGCGTGAAGGCCGTTTCATCCACAATCCGACCGATTCAACCGACATGGCCACAGATGGCAGAAGACTATACCACGCTTCCCAGGCAATAACTCCTGCCAGCATAAAAAGCACCGGATAGAGCCAGGGCCAGAAGGGGAGATCCGCCCAGCGCCGCTCTTCCCTGAACCTGAATACGATGGTGCGCGATATTCCGACAATATTCATCCCAACTCCGGTCCATGCCCCGATCATCACGAAATGAAGAATGAAAAAGAGCTGTCCCGCCAGGATCCAGATCAGAATCCGGTTCCGGTTGTTCTGCTGAAATGAGAGCACCAGAAAAAAGAGGCCGATGAAACCGGGAAGCTGGGCAAGAAGATTGGACATTAACTGGTTGCTGGTTGCTGGTTACTGGTTACTGTTTACTGGTTACTGGTTACTGGTTCCCCCTCTCCCCTGGGAGAGGGGGTTAGGGGGTGAGGTACTGGTTAATAGGGGGTGAGGTGCTGGTTTGTTGACTTATTGGTAATTTGGGAGGGTCGTTCAAAGATATAAAAATGAAGCTACGCACACTGGGCTCATCGGGCCTCAGACTTAGCCCGCTGGTTTTGGGAACCGATAATTTTGCCAATCCCACCCCTGAGAAGGAATCGATCGCCATTATTGATGCGGCCATTGATGCAGGTATCAACCTCATCGACACCAGCAACAGCTACGCCAAAGGAGAAAGCGAGAGGATTATCGGTAAAGCATTGAACATGAACGGAAAGAGAAACCAGATACTTCTTGCAACCAAGGTTTTTTATCCGACCGGACCGGATCCCGACGACCGGGGTTTATCACGAACAGCCATCATGAAGGCCTGCGAGGCCTCTCTTCGCAGACTGGGCACCGAAAGTATTGACCTGTACCAGCTTCACCGTCCCGATTGGGAAGTGCCCCACGAGGAGACCCTCAGGGCGATGGACGACCTGGTCAGACAGGGCAAGGTGCGCTTCATCGGTAGCTCAACAGCTCCGGCCCGGAGGGTCAGGGAGGGAATCGAAATCAGTGAGCGGAATCACCTGGTGCGGTTTGTGTCTGAACAGTCGCCCTACAACCTGCTCGACCGGCGGATCGAAAACGAAATGGTACCGCTTTGCAGCGAACTCAACATAGGACTGCTCACCTGGTCACCCCTGGCCATGGGTATGCTCACGGGTCGCTACTCCTCCTCAGGAGGATTTCCCGAAGGATCACGGGGAGCACTTCGCGGAGGCATCTACGCCGAAAGAATCACCCCCGCCGGCATCGAAGTTGGCAACCGATTTGTTGACCTGGCTAACACTGCAGGATATGATCCGGCCCGATTGGCCCTCCTGTGGGTCAAAGACCAACCCGGAATCACCGCGCCCATCATGGGACCCCGAACCCTTGAACAACTGCACAACTTTTTGCCCGTTCTCGAAATCACCCTTCCCGATGAACTTAGAACAGCCTGTGATAAGATTGTGGAACCGGGTGAAAAAGTAGCGGATTTCTTCAATACCGCCTGATAATGAGGCAATGAGACAATTAGGCAATGAGACAATTAATCAATTAATTCATTGAATAATTGACTCATTGTCTAATTG
>CAYGOU010000360.1:0-2692 GCA_964351455.1 uncultured Porphyromonadaceae bacterium | reverse complement strand
GATCGGGAAAGGTTTTGGCCCAGGCCTGGATATGCTGGTCGCCGAGCAGCTTGTGGCTGACGAACTTCACCGCATGCAGGTAATCGCCCATCTTGAACTTGCCGTCCCGCATGACGGTCGTCAGCCCCACCACGTTCTCCCGGAACACGGCCTGGACTTCCGGATCGGCGATCGCGTTGTTGATCTGAACCATCAGCTCCGGATTGATGTTCTTCCGGACATGGGCCGGCATCGCTTCCCGGAATTCCTCGATCGTCAGCAGTGCATCATGAGACATAAAACCCTCTTGTTTAGCGTAGGTACAACGTGCCCAGGCGATTGAGCCAGCCGGCCCGGTATTTCAGCTTCCCCTTGGCGTAATGCTTGTAGGCCTCGCCGAAAACCCCGACGGCCACCGCATGCGGATGGGGAATCTCCATCAGGGCCGACAGGGTGAGCGTCCCCAGGACGCCGTCGACCTTCAGCGCCTTGCCCCCCAGCAGCCGCAGGATCTTCTCCTGCCAGGTCGAAAGACGGGCCGGCTGCAGGCCAACCCCTTCCTGGATATTGAGTGTATTGATGGTATTTTGCAGGAATTTGGTGGCGTTGGGGTTGCCGCAGTTGACTCCGAGATTGAACAGCATCCGGGCCACTTTGGGAAAATGCAGACCAATCTGATCCAGGTACAGGCGATCCCAGTAATCACACCGGTAGATTGCCATCGCCTCATCCAGAGTCAGCTTCTGGATATCCAGGTGCGGGTAGCTCATGGCCGAGATGCCATACTTGGTGCCCCGGAGAATCCCTACCCCGATCCGGCCGGAAGTCCAGTTGCCCCGGTCATCGGGATCCAGACTCCGCCCTCCCTCAACCTGCATCACCTCATTGAATCCAACTTCAAACAGGCCCATAGCAGTTCCTCACAGCAAAGAGGTAACCAAAAGAATTACAGCAACGGCGACAGCGCGGCGACCACGGCCTTGAACAGATGGTCTTTCGCTTGTTGCTCAGCTGGCAATTCCTCGTAAGGCACGAAGCAGGGATGCTCTTTTTTCTCGGCGTCCTTTACTTCACCATATTTCCAACCGTCGCGGCGCTTCTCCGCTAACCAGCTGTCATGGCTGGCGCTGGCCGGCGATTCCGGGTTGAGCACATTGAACTCGACGCCGACGATGGCACTGTTCTTTTGCCACTCGGGCGCCGCATCCCAGGATACCTGGCTGGTGTCGCCGAGCGACTCACACAGGGCCTTGTTGGCTTCATGACAGACTTTGGCAATCTCATCGATGCGCATGTTTCCTCCTTATTCCCAGTTTTCAAAGATGTATGCCTTGATTGCTTCCAGACTCCCAAGGACCTGGAGCATGTCGCTGTTGGCTGATTTACAAAAAGAGACCGTGCGGTCTCGGCCAATGCCTACGATCATCACGGTTTCAAAGCCCATCTCCCGGGCTTCTTGCAGAACCTCATCGGCATCTTTCTGGTAGGCATTCAGGAATTTGACGACGGGCGCCTTCATCCGTTTCTGGCGATCGCGGCATTGGCCCACATAACGGCCGTCTCGAGATTTGTCATGGCCACAGCCTTCTCCCGACTGTCGGGGCAGCTCGCCTCGATGAGGTACGCCAGTTCTTTGGCTTTCTCCCGAAGCGCAGTGTACTTCTCCGGCTGGCCTGGTTTCGGTGCGTGGTACTTGAAGTTGTTCTCAATCACCTCGTCCTTCATACCTGCATCCTCCTTAGTCAAGTTGGGAAACAGTTCAAGCTGTGTCATAACATTATTCCTCCCCGTTGGGCAACCAGGATCTGCAGTTCCGAATCGATTCGGGCAAAGATCCGCTCTCCCGAGCGCACATCCTTGTACTGACGGGCGTCGAGCCAAAGATCAAACAGGGCATTGTATTGCTGGTGATGTTCTTTCTGGAGGGGGAGTTCCTCGATACAGAAACCAGCCAGGTTCAGCAGAACATGCACTGCCTGTTGACCGGTCTCTTCCAGGATCTGGTGGAGGACTTTTTCACTGGCACGGATGGTGTCTTTGAACAGCTCCATGTTGTGGGGAGCTACTGGTGGGATGCGGGGATAAACGTGGCGCAGCAGCCGATCCTTCAGGGCCCTCAACTCGCGCTTGCGTCTTTGATGCTCAGGTCCGGGGATGGTGTCATGCGCTGCCTTCAGACAACCGGCGGCAATGGCCAAAAAGACATTCTTCTTTTCCTTCTCACTCAGGTTTCGGTGGGTGGCCAGCTGCTGCATGATTATCTCCTTTGGGATCACATTGGTTCCATAGATACAGGGCTTCATCGTGTTTGCTGCAGCGGATCATGATCGGGTTGATGATGAAGACGGTACGGGGATCCTTGAAGACATACGGCCGGTAACCACCATCCGAAGCCTTGATCTCCTTCTTCATTTTCCGGATCAGCCCTACCGTCCGCAGCTCTGCCAGCTTGCGGCTCAATACCTCCCGATCGGTCTTGCTCATCTCCCCGTCGCTCTGGTACTGGGTGATGTTGGTCTCCTCATCCCGGTTGAACTTCAGGTTGTTGAACACACTGAATGCGCCCTTACTGACTTGATCCAACAGATCAAAGACATCCTGCTGCATGGCTCCTCTCATTCTTTTCTTGTTGGTAATCACACTGATAGCGGAGAATGCCCCTTGGATCTTATTGCCATGCCGCTTCCGGACAATAACTTCCGAAGTGTTCCCA
>CAYGOU010000359.1:0-2706 GCA_964351455.1 uncultured Porphyromonadaceae bacterium | reverse complement strand
CTCAGGAACCGTGGATACGCAACAGCCTGCATAGGCAAATGGCATCTGGGTGACCAGGAACCATTTCTGCCAACCCGGCAGGGCTTCGATTATTACTACGGAATTCCGTACAGCAACGACATGAACTACAGCTGGTGTCCGCTGCCCCTGATGCGAAACGAGGAGGTCATTGAGGCCCCTGCAGATCAGAATACCCTGACAAAAAGATACACGGAGGAGGCCATCCGGTTCATCAAAGACAACCAACAAAATCCCTTCTTCCTCTACCTTCCCCACACCATGGTTCATGATCCGCTTCATGCCAGCGACCACTTCAGGGGAACCTCAATCAATGGCATTTATGGCGACGCCGTTGAGGAGATTGACTGGTCGGTGGGCCAGATTCTCGAATGCCTGAAATCATGTTCCCTCGATGAGAACACCATGGTGGTTTTTACTTCGGATAACGGAGGGGTAAGATCCTTCAGCAATTTCCCGCTCAAAGGAGCCAAGGGCAGTACCTGGGAGGGCGGAATGCGCGTGCCCTGCATCATTCGCTGGCCTGACCGGATTCAGGCAGGATCCCGCAGCTCAGAGCTGGTCACCTCATTGGACTTTGCTCCGACACTGGCAAACCTTACCGGGTATCAATTTCCGGATGGCCTCACCATCGACGGACATGACATCCTTGATTTAATGACGTCAAAATCTGCAAGCTCCCCGACTGAGGTGTTTTACTATTACCAGATTGACCAGCTCCAGGCCGTTAGGTCGGGAAAATGGAAGTTGATATTACCACTCGATTCTGTATACAAAAACTACCATTTCGGAACATTCACTGAAGGCAGACCTTTGAAGCTGATAGATTTATCGGCCGATTATGATGAAGCCAACGACCTTTCTGCTGATTATCCGGAGGTTGTTGAAAAGCTTCAGGGCTATGCTGATCATGCCAGAAAAGACCTCGGCGACCTGGGAAAAGAGGGCCTGAATACACGTCCCGCCGGATTTGTGGCTCGTCCGGTACCGCAGGTCATGAGTGCGGTCACAAGCCAGGACTAAACCCGCACCTATTCTTTATTATTCCGCTTTTCATTCTTCTAAGATGGGTGTAACCGGTAGGATCTGGATATAACAGGAAGAAAGCCTGTATGAGTACCAGAAGAATATTCGTGAAAACCGCGGCCTTGGCAGCAGCGGCGACAACCACATTGCCCATAATTTATGGCTCAGCCGGATGCACCCCGGTTCAAAAGGGCCCTGTTAGAATAGGGGTAATAGGTCTGAACGGGATGGGATATTACGATCTGAATGCCTTTTTGCGGCAACCGGATGTGGTGTGTTCTGTTCTATGTGACATCGACCAGAATGTGCTAAAGAAAAGGGCTGCTCAGGTTGAGCAGAAAACCGGAACCAAGCCCGAATTAATCGCTTATTACCGGACTCTGCTAGGGAGAAAGGATATTGACGCGGTCATCATAGCCACACCCGACCACTGGCACCCGATCATGATGATTGAAGCCTGCAGGGCCGGAAAGCATGTATATGTGGAAAAGCCGATGGCTAACACAATTTATGAGGTATTGCGGATGGAAAGTGCCGCAATGAAATACAGGTCAATAGTCCAGGTTGGCATGTGGCAGCGGAGCGATCCTCATTGGAACGATGCTTTTGCCTTTGTCCAATCCGGAAAGCTGGGCAAAATCCGGACTGTAAAGGTATGGTGCTACATGATCGGTGCCGTACCTCCCGATCCGTTGCCTGATGAACCGGTGCCACAGGGGGTTGACTACGATATGTGGCTCGGGCCAGCTCCCCTGAGGCCCTTCAACAGAAACCGCTTTCACCAGCAATTCCGGTGGTATTGGGATTATGCAGGTGGATTGATGACGGATTGGGGCGTTCATTTGCTGGATATGGCACAGGAAGCCATGCAGGTGGATGTGCCCAGATCAGCCATGAGCTCGGGAGGTAAGATGGGCTTTCCTGACAGCGGCATTGAAACCCCGGATACACAGCAGGTAATCTATGAATATGACGGATTTAATGTCATCTGGGATCATGGAATGGGTGTTGGTATCGGGGATTGGAACCGGGAACACGGACTCGCCTTTATCGGCAACAACGGAACTCTGGTGGTGGACAGGGACGGTTGGGAGGTTCATCCCGAAGCCGGCGAAAACCAACCAAAAATGGAGGGGGTGACCAGGGTAACCGGAAGCCAGAACGGACTCGACCTGCACGTTCAAAACTTCTTGTCCTGCATCAGAACCGGTAATCGCAAAACCAATGCCGACGTGGCTGTCGGACGCGCTGCCTCCATTTTGGCCCATATGGGGAATATCGCCCTGCGAACGGGCAAAAAGATCAGCTGGGATTCACAAAACCATCAGTTCATAGACGATCCCAAAGCCAATGATTTCCTGAAACCTGTTTACCGGGAGCCCTGGAGGTTGTCCGACCTTTAACAAACCCTAATCACGATAAAATCATGATAAAGAAAGTGTTCATTATGGCATGGGTCGCAGGCTTGATCTCTGTAAATACCTCAGCCCAGACAGAAGCCGACCCCTCAGGCCAATGGAAATCCCCGGCGGTGGTAGTCCCTGGAAAACTTTTTCCCGATGGCACCCTCACTGCTCCTTCTGACGCCATCGTTTTGTTTGACGGCAAAGACCTCCTCCAGTTTGAAAGCAAAAAGGGCGGCGATGCAAACTGGGATGTAAA
>CAYGOU010000358.1:0-2709 GCA_964351455.1 uncultured Porphyromonadaceae bacterium | reverse complement strand
ACAAGGGTTTTAACTATGCAGAGGAGTTCAAGAGCCTGGATTATGAGGCCCTCAAGAACGACCTCAAGGAGCTCATGACCCGGTCACAGGATTGGTGGCCGGCCGATTTCGGACATTACGGTCCGCTCTTCATCCGCATGGCATGGCACAGCGCCGGGACCTACCGTACAGGCGACGGAAGGGGAGGAGCCGCATCGGGACAGCAGCGTTTTGCCCCGCTCAACAGCTGGCCCGACAATGCCAACCTCGACAAGGCCCGCAGACTGCTATGGCCGATCAAGCAGAAGTATGGCCAGAAAATATCCTGGGCCGACCTGATGATCCTCACCGGAAACGTGGCGCTTGAATCCATGGGCTTCAAAACTTTTGGATTTGCAGGTGGCCGCGAGGATGTCTGGGAACCTGAGGAGGATGTATACTGGGGCGCTGAAGACAAATGGCTCGACGACAGCAAACGGTACGAGGGTGACAAGAAGCTCGACAATCCCCTGGCTGCTGTGCAGATGGGACTCATCTACGTCAACCCCGAGGGTCCGGGTGGGAAGCCCGATCCACTGGCGGCCGCGAAGGATATCCGTGAAACCTTTGCCCGCATGGCCATGGACGATGAGGAGACTGTGGCCCTGATTGCTGGCGGACACACCTTTGGCAAGACCCACGGCGCCGGTGATGCGGCCCATGTGGGACCTGAGCCCGAAGCAGCAGGCATTGAGGAGCAGGGACTGGGCTGGAAATGCACCCATGGAGCGGGTAAAGGCGGAGATACCATCACCAGCGGACTGGAGGTCATCTGGACCACCACCCCCACGAAATGGAGCAACAACTTCTTCTGGAACCTCTTCGGCTATGACTGGGAACTCACTAAAAGTCCTGCCGGTGCCCATCAGTGGAAGCCCAAGCACAACATGGGCGCAGGCTCGGTGCCGGATGCCCACGATAAAACCAGGCGACATGCCCCGGCCATGCTCACCACCGACCTCGCCCTGCGCTTCGATCCTGAATATGAAAAGATTTCAAGACGCTTTTTCGAGAACCCGGATGAGTTCGCCGATGCCTTTGCCCGCGCATGGTTTAAGCTGACCCACCGCGATATGGGTCCGCGTGCCCGTTACCTCGGACCGGAAGTGCCTGCCGAAGAACTGATCTGGCAGGATCCGATCCCGGCAGTGGATCACTCCCTGATCGACGAAAAGGAAATTGCAGTCCTGAAGAAACAGGTATTGAATACAGGACTTAAGGTTTCAGAACTGGTATCAACCGCATGGGCCTCGGCATCAACCTTCAGGGGATCCGACAAGCGTGGAGGTGCCAACGGTGCCCGCATTCGTCTGGCTCCGCAAAAGGACTGGGCGGTGAACAATCCTCCGCAACTCAAAAAGGTACTCGAAACCCTCGAAGGCATCCGGAGCGAATTCAACAAGTCGGCTACCGGAGGCAAAAAGGTCTCGCTCGCTGATATGATCGTGCTGGCAGGATGTGCCGGTGTCGAAAAGGCGGCACGGGATGCCGGTCATGATGTTACCGTTCCGTTTGCCCCCGGCCGCATGGATGCTACCGCCGAGCAGACCGATGTGAGGTCGTTCAAGGTGCTTGAACCTGCAGCCGATGGATTCAGAAACTACCTGAAAAGCAAATTCACTGTGCCGACTGAGGAGATGCTCCTCGACAAGGCACAGCTGCTGACCCTGACCGCCCCTGAAATGACCGTACTGGTTGGGGGAATGCGGGTGCTGAACGCCAACTTCGACCGCTCAAAGCATGGAGTTTTTACCGGGCGCCCTGAAGTGCTCACCAACGATTTCTTTGTCAATCTGCTCGACATGGATACGGCCTGGAAGCCGGTTTCAGAAGATCGGGAGACCTTCGAAGGGGTTGACAGGGCATCGGGCAAGGTAAAATGGACCGCTACACGGGTGGATCTGATTTTTGGATCAAATTCAGAACTCAGGGCCCTGGCAGAGGTTTATGGAAGCGCAGATGCCGGAGCAAAATTCGTGCATGATTTTGTATCCGCATGGAACAAAGTCATGAACCTCGACCGCTAGTATTCCTGATCATAGCTGAATACTTCGTTTAAGGGTACATTGAAAATTGCTGCGATCCGAAACGCCAGCTCAAGGGTAGGATAATACTTGCTGTTCTCAATCGAGGCAATGGTCTGACGGGTCACGCCGGTTTTGTCGGCCAGCTCTTGCTGCGTCATCTCATTGGCCATGAAACGAAGCTTTCGGATGTTGTTGTTAATGACATGCTTAGCCATCTTATACTCCTTTCCGGTATAGGTATATCTGGATGATTCCCTCAGCAAGGGAACTCAGTAATCCAGATCCGATCAATACAGCGAACATGACCCAGGTCTCCATTCTGAGGGCCTGTGAACCCATGGCCAGCATAAAGCCAATGCTGAAAATCCAGTGCGAACCCCTAAGGGCTTTCAATTCAATGAGCTTGTCCATTTCATCTGTCCGGGTTTCCATCTCTTGGTTGGTAATGATCTTTTTGAGAATGGCATAGACAATGTGCATCAGGATCATGAATACTATGGCAATCGGTACCATGATGATGAAAGTCTTGCCCCAGAAATGAAGGTCGTTCAGAATCTCAGGGTTGCCCTTCACATCTCTGTTGTAAACGTAAAGCGCGTAGAAGAAAAACAAGACCACCGTGCTGAGGAGGGTAAAGAGAATGCGGCTCTCTTTTCGATACATT
>CAYGOU010000357.1:0-2741 GCA_964351455.1 uncultured Porphyromonadaceae bacterium | reverse complement strand
GCCACAGATCCGATGGGCTTTGTCAAGAATGAGCTGAAGATCCGCCTTCGGGTGACCGGACAGTACTCGGTGGATGTGTGGGATCAGGCCAGGCCGGCTGAGGTTGCCCAGAACGAGAACAAGCCGATGTACCAGTTCAACACCTTAAAGATGAAGACAACCGGAGCGGTGATGACCAGAACTGAAGCACTTGACCTGATACGGGTGGTACCAAATCCCTATTACGGATACTCATCCTACGAAAGATCACAGCTCGATAACCTGGTGAAAATCACGAACCTGCCCAAAACCTGCACCGTTACAATCTATTCACTCAACGGAAATATCATCAGAAGATTGACAAAGGATACAGAGCAAACCTGGCTTGACTGGGATATCAAAAACCAATACGGAATTCCTATTTCGGGAGGTGTGTACATCATTCACGTTGACGCTCCCGGGATCGGACATAAGGTATTAAAGTGGTTTGGAGCCCTGAGACCGCAGGATCTTCATTCCTTGTAACGGTGATGGTTAATTTCCTGCCCGTTATTCCGAAACGGGAACCAACCGACAGGCAAAGCCGCCACCGGTTGCCATGCGGATGGTAAGCTTATCTCCACTTTTTACGATTCTTTTAACCACCTCAAGATCCTCAGCATGGCGATCGGCGTTGATACCGTCGCGATACTCGGTAATTTGATATTCACCCACCGGAAGAAAATCAAGGACCACCAGCATTTCTCTGGATTCCCAATCTGTTATGGCCCCCAGGTACCATTCAGAACCGGATTGCCGGGCTACCGCAACGTAATCTCCAATCCTGCCGTCAACCGGTATGGTTTCATCCCAAACAACCGGAACCATCGATAAAAACTCCATCGATTCGGGCTCTCTTAAATAGGCAGATGGTGCATCGGCAAGCATTTGTAGCGGACTCTCAAACACCACATACAAAGCAAGCTGGTGGGCCCGCGTTCCCTGACTCATGGGTCTTGTAAAGGCCGCCTTGAAATTGGCCTTTTCCGCATTCCTCATTGCACCGGGAGTATAATCCATCGGACCGGCAAACTGCCGGATGAAGGGAAGAATACAGTCGTGCTCGGGAGTGATGTCCTCACTCCATTTGTTGTGCTCCAGTCCCTTGACCCCCTCCCTGGTGATCATGTTGGGGTAAGTCCTTCGCAAACCGCAGGGCTTGTATGACCCATGGAAATCTACCAGCATCCTGTACCTGGCTGCTGCCTCAGAAACCCTCCAATAGTAATTGACCATCCATTGATCATCCCGCTGCATGAAATCAACCTTGATGCCCTTGACTCCCCATTGGCTGAATTGAGTCAGTGCCCGTTCAAGATCCTGATCAAGGGCGTTCCACAATACCCACAGAATCACCCCCACACCCTTTTCATCTGCATAGCGGCATATCTCTTCAACATTAACCTCCGGATTGATCTGAAACAAATCTGCGGGTTTTGACCAGCCTTCATCAAGAATAATATATTCGAGTCCATAGGAGGCAGCAAAATCAATGTGGTACTTGTAGGTAGCCGTATTGACCCCCGACCTGAAATCCACTCCGTGGTTGTTGGATGCGTTCCACCAATCCCATGACACCTTGCCTGGCCTGATCCACGACGGGTCGGCTATCCTGCAAGCCGACGCAAGCCGGTAGACTATGTCATGGCCCAGAATATCCTTATCGTGGGCGGTAAAAGCAACAACCCTCCATGGCAAAAACCTCGAGCCCTGGGTTTTGGCAATAAAATCGGCAACCTTAACCGGTTTCACGTCTCTGTCGCGGTTCAACCGGGTCTCAAGCACATAGGGCGCAAACTTCACATCCAGTCTTAGCGGATCTCCATCGTTGCCGACTACATACAATCCAGGATAATCTTCAAGATCGGCCTCAGTGATGAGAACAGATATCCCATCCTGACGGTCAACCAGCAACGGAGTTGAAGCCATCTTCTGACCTCCTATCTCACTGATTGACAAATATTCATAAGATCTCTCGCTGTGCGTGAACATGCTTACATCGGTTGGATAATAGACCTTTTCGTCTGCCGGAAACAAAAAGCCCGATCCTTCGTTGACCACAACAACATCTCCTGCTATATCCGAGCGAATCCGGTAAGCAACACCATCGTCGTATGCTCTGATTATCAACCTGAATGGCTCACGAAAAACAATCTCCATCTCATGGTAACGGTCTCTGATCACGGCACGCTTCTCAGCAACCACCGGCTTGATGACATCATCCACAGATCGCTGGTTAACCCTTCTGACCCTTGAATCCACCCCCAATCCTTCAAGATTCTCAAGGTCAAGACCGATCGGACCCAAAGTGACCATCTCTTTCTCAAGAAAATAGACCTTGGCAAGAATACCCGCTTGCCTGTCAACCGTCACCACCACCTTTGACACCCCAGCGGGTGACAACAGAGTATACTCCTTTGCCATGATTCCTGAATAACCAAGGCAAAAAGCCATAACCACCAACAAAACTGACCTTTTCATTTCTCGTTTATTTCCTTTTAACCCAAATAAAATCGAGTCCAACCGGCTTAACCGGGTCACCAATTGCTTCAATACTGAGTCGATGCAGGCCCTCTTTCAGGTCAAGATCGCCCGACTTAAGATTCCGGGATACCGGCTGGTATCCGGTGCTTAAATCGTGAATCTCTGCACCCTCCATCGGTATGACCTTACCATCAAGCAATACCTTTATCTGACCGTCTCCCGGCCGCCGGGCCAGGGTC
>CAYGOU010000356.1:0-2773 GCA_964351455.1 uncultured Porphyromonadaceae bacterium | reverse complement strand
GTTCTTAAAGAGTTCATGTTAGCGTCCCTTAAGACCAGAATGTTCTCATGTAATTTTATTAATTTGCATGACTTCATTCTTCTCATTATATTTGTATTAAAGTTTTTCTGCCATGATCATACCCAGAAGCATACAATCGAAGGTTGAAACAGCACTTCAATACCGGGGCAATGACCGCAGGGTCATTGTAATTTACGGTGCGCGCCAGGTGGGGAAAACAACGCTGGTTAAGGAGCTTATCAAGACATACCAGGGAAAGGCGGTTTATTATAATTGTGATTATCCGGATGTTCAGCAAACTTTTTCTTACGAAAATGCGGGTAGCTTTTCGTTTGTGGTACAGGGCACTGATCTGCTGATTCTGGATGAGGCCCAGAGGATCCGAAATATTGGCATGGTGCTAAAAATCCTGCATGACGAGTTTCCAGGCTTGCAGATTATTGCCACCGGCTCCTCCAGTTTCGAGCTTTCCAATGAGATCAACGAACCCCTGACAGGCCGGAAGATCATCTTCAAACTCCTGCCACTAGGGTTTGGTGAGGTAACCAGCGGAATGGATAACCTCACGAAACGGCGCCTTCTGCCAAAACTTTTGCGTTTTGGTTCCTATCCGGATGTGTACCTGGCAGGAGAAGAACAAGCCCGTGAACGATTAAGTGAATTGTCAGGAAGCTACCTTTTTAAGGACCTGCTGAATTTCCAGGACCTTCGTAAACCAGAACTACTGAACAACCTGCTGAAACTCCTGGCCTTTCAAATCGGACACGAAGTTTCTTTCACAGAATTGTCTAACAACCTCGGGATAGACCAAACGGTCATACAGCGCTACCTCGGCTTACTCGAAGAGACCTTTATTGTTTTCCGCCTGCCCGCCCTGAAACGAAACCTGCGAAACGAGACCGGAAAAACCAGAAAAGTCTATTTCTGGGACTTGGGCATCCGCAACATCCTGATTCAAAACACCAATTCCCTTGATTTCAGAAACGATCTGGGTCAATTGTGGGAGAATTTCTGCATCAGCGAAAGGTTTAAGATGTATCACAACGACAGACTGAGCCTGCCCAACAGCTATTTCTGGCGAACCTACAGTCAGAAAGAGATCGACCTGGTGGAAGAAAAGGAGGGCTGGTTCAGTCCGTTTGAGTTTAAATGGACTGAAAAGAAAACACCCAAAATACCACCCGATTTCGACAAAAGTTATCCCAACCATGGACTGGAAGTAGTAAATCCATCCAATTTTATGAAGTTTTTGGACCCCACAGAGAGCAACATGAACCAAGGATAATTTGACCTTTCGGTACCTGGTTCACGGGGGGAGATTCCGAAGTCGACCTCTTTTCAGTACCGTGTGCGCACACGGAATCTTCATTTTTTCTACCTTTGGTCATCTTTCAAGCGGTGATCAATATGTCAAAGCGCATAAGAATAAAAGACATTGCTGCATTGGCGGGGGTTTCTGAGGGAACGGTCGACCGGGTGCTTCACGGACGCAGCGAGGTTGCGCCGGCAACCCGTGACCGCATCCTGAAGGTGGTTGAAGAGACCGGCTACCGGCCCAACCTGCTGGCCAAGTCGCTCGCCTCAAAAAAGAGGATCCGGATCGCGGTGCTGGTGCCAGACTCCTCCCGTGATAATCCCTACTGGGCTTTACCCACCAAAGGAATCGGCAAGGCGGACGAAGAGATCCGGGCCTTCAACGGAATGACCGAAACCTACCCGTTTGACCTGAACGATGAGGCCTCTTTCAGAATGCAGACAACAAGGATCCTGGAGAACCCGCCCGATGCCCTGCTGGTGGCCCCCATCTTTACGAAGCCGATGGCGGAGCTGGCGGTAAGGCTCGAAGAAATGGGCATTCCCTTCGTATATCTCGATTCGCAGCATGATGGACAGAAAGCCCTGAGTTACATCGGACAAAACGCCAGGCACAGCGGGTATCTTGTGGCGCGGCTGATCTGCTACGGACTGCGGAGCGGGGAGAAGATCCTGGTGGCCAACCTTGCCCGTCCCGAAGGGATCATGCACCACCTTCAGAAGCGCCAGCGGGGATTCATGAACTACTTCAGACCCTGCATGATGCGCAAGGATATCAAGGTATTGACCCTCGACATCGACCTGACCGTTGAAGGAGAGCCGGCCCTGACCCTTGATCCCTGGTTTGCCGAACAGGGAGAGGTGAACGCCATTTTTGTCACCTCCTCGAAGGTTCACAAGCTGGCCGAATACCTGCAGGCGAAGCGAAAAGAGCACATCCTGCTGGTGGGTTATGATCTGATCGACGAGAACCGCCGGTATCTCGAGGAGGGGGTCATCGATTTTCTGATCAGTCAGAAACCCGAAGAGCAGGGATACAAAGGCGTCATGACCCTTTTTCAGTATCTCACCGCCCGGGTGCTTCCCGACCCTGTGCAGCACAGTCCGATTGACATCATCACCGTTGAGAACATTGAATATTATCAGCCATGAGTTTAACTGAATCAGCCAAACTGCCCGGATTGGCAGGAAAAGTATGCGCCATCACCGGAGGCGCCGGGGTGCTGGGCACAGCCATCTGTCATGGACTGGCCGCCTCGGGTGTCAAGCTGGCCATTTTAGATATGAACCGGGAGGCTGGCATGGAGCTGGCCACCCACCTTGAACCCCTGTACGGCTACCGCTGCATCGCCATCGAAACAAACGTCCTTGATCGCGAATCGCTCGAAAAAGCCCGGCAGGAGATTCATCTGCAACTGGGACCCATTGACTTTCTGATCAACGGTGCCGGGGGCAATTC
>CAYGOU010000355.1:0-2776 GCA_964351455.1 uncultured Porphyromonadaceae bacterium | reverse complement strand
GTCTGAGGAATCCTTACCTGCCTGTGGTTTTGGAGCGAAGCTGTTCTCGCTCTCGTCCTTCAATCTCTGCTCGTACTCCGCTCTCCCGAATATATTAATGTGTTTCCCCGATTTCTTTGCTTGCTTTTTCAGCTCATTCAAAAACCACTGTCGGTCTTTTTCTGACATTCGGAATCTCCTTTTTTGTCATGAGGTCATCAATGATCGTCTCGTCATGCGCCTCCTCGTGAGCACTCCAGCGTTACTCCTTTTGCAGATTTTCCTGCAAAATCTTCACATCTTCTTCGGGGTTCTCGTCCTTTGATTGTGGAGAACTGGACACCTCTTTTTTTGAGTTCTTCCCGAAGGAATCGGACGGCTTCTTCCTGAAAATAATTCGCGTTCCGCTGAAGGGATGTCCCTCCGGAAGCGGCTGCCCCTCCCTGTTTATGATTGGCATGGTCGTATTCCTCCTTATGGTTATTTGTTATGTTATCCGCATTTGTGTGGTGTTCTGATACCATTGGATCTCCACTTACTGAAAATAGCCGCAATCTGCTCGAAGGCATCTATTTTCTTCATGTCTATTGGCGTCAGTGACTGCTGCCACACATGAAATTCCTGATTGACCCGGTCACGCTCCGTCTGAATGGACAGGAGTTCATCCTGAGAAACCCTGCGCCTCCTGACGGAGGCCTTGAAGGCTGTCTCAAACAGAGCATGCCGTTCAGCCGTCATAACTCTTTCGACAAAGTATGTGGCCTTGCCCTTATAGTTGAGGTAGTGGTTGACGGCCTCCCACTGGTCTGGTCGGACAAGAAATCTTTCAATAAGTGTGCGGGTCCAGCCGCGTGCGCGCATCTGAACATGATCCAGATAAAGATGATCATCACTTTTCATTGGGCACCTCCTTACTGTTAATATCATTCTCGTGCAGAACATCGGTCCGAAGCAGAATTTCAGACCATAAGTGGTCGATCTCTCGTTGGATCAATTCAGGGCCGTGCTCCTCAAGCCTACACTGGATCTGCATCCGCTTGTGGTATCCTTCGCCATAGGCCGGTGGGCCTTCTCTTCTCATTCGCAGCATATTCATCACCTCTAAGACATTAAGAACTTCTTTTGTTCGTTGATAATTTCCCTTTTAATTTTGAAGCTCAAGTCATCAACAGCGCATACCAGTTTATCCCATACGGTTTTTTTCATTCCCCTGGGACGATCATTTTCTATCCGGTAAGACTCATGACCAAAGGACTTCTCACTGTAAACGATTGATTCCAGGTCAACTAATATATCGTTCAGTTCATTTAGGTTCATGGCTATCCCTTCCTCCTTTGCTGATCCAAGGCATATTTGATTGATCTTGATGTCTTTTCTTCTCCAGCTTCCGCCAGAATCCTTTTCGCATTCACGATAGCCTTACACCGAAGATCCCCACGGGCAGCAATCGCCCCCGAAGACACCTCCGTGACAACCCAGCCGCACTTCTTTGGATCTTTGAAGGTTCCGTCTGGATTCACTACAGGGTGTGCCGCGAACGTGTAGCCGAACACCTGAAACGGCCTGACAGTGTTGATTTCACGGCATATGACTTCCCCGTTCCCTTGCATCAACTCCAGCCTGATTTTCATGATTCCTCCTTTTTTTTAGTGGATTCAATGAGCCCCCGAACAATTCAGGAGCACAAGAAAACCCACTAAGGTTTTCCCCGAGGTCCATTGGCAGGACGGCTTTTCAGAAGGGCAGACTCCTTTTGGCGGTCTCCACATTCTTCCCGGATCTATCTCTAACGGCTCGGGGCACTTCGCTCGTTCTTGCGCTCCCCGAATTGTCAATGAGCTGAATTACTGAATTTGTCGTATGGACCCCTCGTCGAGGGCCATAGCGGTTCTTGCCAATAAAAAAACCCCACGGCTAAACGCAACCGCAGGGTTATTGGACGTTTAGCACCTTGTTTTCAACGATCTCGTTGCGGCGGTTGCAATTTCCTAAATCATCCCGCCATTTCATATTCAGTTGTCAAAAACGCAAAAAGCCCGCGCCAAAAGGCAACGGGCTCATTAACAAAACCACACCGGCCTTTAAGCACATTTATATAGCGGAGCAAGTAACCTATCTAAATCACCGCTGTTGAAAGAAGGATATCAAATCGGCAGATAAAGTCAAGATAAAACTTACAAACACAAAGTTGCAGTTTTGGTTAACACGGCGTAATGTTGAATCCTGGTTGGAGGTGGCATTTTCAGAGCATGGTCGGGGGTGAGGACTGCTTCCTGCTATACGTACTATAATCTGCTTTTCTTATTAAGGTTAACAAGTTGTACGTTGTTTGATAAGATATTGCTTATTCATGGTTGGAACGTCTCATTTCCTATGGTGGGAAAAACCATCGATTTCTTATCCTTACTCTCATAAGGATAAGAATGCTTCGGAGCGTTTCTATTTGGGTGTTTCTCCGCGGAGAACATTCTTCAAAACCTTCTGCATGGCATTTTTCGGCAGAGTTTCCACAAATTCCACGATTGCAGGTTTCTTATAACTGGCCAACTTTTCGCGGCAATAATCCAAAATCTCCTCCGGAGTGGCCTGCTGTCCCGGCTTAAGAATGATGACCGCTTTCACGGTCTCTGCCCAATAGTCGTCCAGGATACCAACGACGGCCGATTCTAAAACCTTGGGGTGGCCATGCAATACATTTTCGATTTCTACGGGATAAATGTTTTCCCCTCCGCGAATGATCATGTCTTTTTTTCTTCCCGCAAGGTAGAGATATCCATCCTCATCCATGCTGGCCAGA
>CAYGOU010000354.1:0-2778 GCA_964351455.1 uncultured Porphyromonadaceae bacterium | reverse complement strand
TTCTGGTGGAGGAGACCCTTGAAACCACCCGCATTCATCAAGATTCATGGAATTCAAAGAAAAAAACCCGGCAGGGTCACTGCCGGGTTTTTCAAGAATGATTAGCGATGGATTAGTCGCATTCCAGGTCAAAGTTCAATGAACGGGCTAAATTGTTGCCAACGTCTCCGGCCATTGGTGACAAGGTGTATTCATAGGCAGGTGAAGGAGTCCATGCCCCATTATAAAGTGCCTGCACTTCGTAGGTCTCGTCCATCTCCAATCCACCGATGATGACGTTTCCGCCATTGGCCGTAACCTGGCCCCATTGGGTGGTTCCCTTGACGCGGTAGCGGAGCGGAATACCATTCGGAATGGAGGCATAGTTACCCATGTCGGTACAATAGATGGTGGCATCAAAAGTAACCATGGTTGTGGTAGGCGGTGGATTGTAGGT
The DNA here is from genome assembly GCA_964351455.1 of uncultured Porphyromonadaceae bacterium. GTDB lineage: Bacteria > Bacteroidota > Bacteroidia > Bacteroidales > UBA12481 > JAGHDB01. The sequence continues at coordinate 2,342 of CAYGOU010000354.1, read as the reverse complement.
AAAGTTAACCCTATAATTGAGGTTCGCGTCTGAAAGGTTGATCGTAGCAGTGGCCGGGAACTGGTACGGGCAAGTCCCAGTCTCTGTGTAAGTTAAATTCAGAGAATAAGTGCCCTGTGGGAGATCTTTAAAAAATAAAAATTTCTCTCGTTGGCCTGAAATTAAAAATGAACCATGCATCACATGTCTTTCCGAAATTAATTCCCAGTTAAATAGAGCTCCAGGGTAACGAATGACAGGAGAATAGTTGTCAAGAAACCCTTTAGCAATCAATGTGAAAATCTCTCCGGTAAATCCGAAATTATACATGCCGTAGCCAAAATCATTATTCATTTTCAGCATCGGCTGGGAAGCGATGACGTTCTTCACGAACACCCACTGGCCGGTGCTTTCATTCAATCCCCACATCGGTATCGGATCGCCGGCTTTAACCGGCTGGCCTGTGTTGGGGTTGATCACGGAACCGTCCACTTTCGGGCTTACCATAATCTGGTCGACAGGAACGCCATCTGCTTTATTCCCATTCTGGTCTTTAATCTCGATCTTCATGAAACCGAGTGATTGGAACGAGGCTTTGATTTCCTTTCCGGTTTCATCAATCATGGTACCAGAGAGCCCTCCCGGGAAAGCTTTTGCGGCTTCCCTTTCTGCCGGGTCAAACTGGGCAATGGTTACATCAAGTTTTCCTTCCAGAGGCTTTCCTTCAGCAGTTGTCAACACGGTGCCGGCGGCAATGGTGACGGGGTCTTCTCCCGGAGCGGTTTCAATCTTGATCTCTTCTTTCACCACGCCATTTTCAGATTCGCCCGCGTCTTTGTTTTCCGGTACGGTTACCCCCTTGGGCGGATTGACGGAACTGGCCAGCAGCACTCTTACCCTTGTGGTACCTTCGTCGGTCACCGAAACGGGCCAGGTGGTTGAAAGATATCCGTCAATTTCAACATCCAGAACGATGTTTGAGGGGTTATCCCCGGAAGGCGCCGTGTTGTATGGATCCAGTCCGAACGATACCAGTCCGGCCATGGTGTTAACCCCGGTGAGGTAATTGCCCGAGTTGTCCACGATCCATTTGGCATCCGCACCGCCAAAGCGGACACGGATTTCCTTGTCACCTTCACTGCCAATCACCTGACCGGTGGCCACATCTTCAAAAAATACGGTGACGGTGGTTTTAATCACGTTGAGGTCTACCTTGATCTCAAGGTCTTCCGTTTTCAGGTCAAACGGATTGCAAGCTGACCCAAGGGTAGCTGCAGCGATTATATATAGAGGAATGCGCAATAGTTTTTTCATTTTATGAATTGATTAGATGATTCGGAATCCGAGTTGGAAAGAGAGTGCCGGAAACCAGGAGTACTGGTGAATGGCGTCATTGATCAGGGTCTCGTTATTCTCACCGGCAATGGGGGCAATGACGCCTTCACCGGAAAGATCGAGAACGGGACCTCCATGATACAGGGCGCCCAATTCGAAGTTAAAGGAAACCCTGTTCTTGCGCGAAAGGGTGTTGCCAAATCCCAGTCCGACGTAGGGTGAAACGGGCATTCCCATGGTGATAACGGCGTCAATACGTCCAACCTCTTCAGCCGGAATGGTGAGGTCGCCATATGGGAAACCGCTGAGGGAAGAGAGTCCTACGGAAATTCGCGTCGCATTCTGCATTGCACCCACGGTTACATGGATTGCATTTTTCACCAGGTAATAATCCAACAGGAAGGATGCACCTCCGAGTCGGACCTTCGCATCGGCTTGAAGTTCAAAGCCTTCAATCTTCTGGGTCATCGAATAGGGGACCGACAGGGCGGTGTAGCCGAGACGCAGGTTCAGCCTTTCGCCGAATCCTTTGACGACTTCACCGCCAACGCCGCCCAAACCGGCTTTAACGCCGATACCCCACAAATCCATAGGACCGTAAACGGCAGGCACTTCGGTCTGGGGATCGGTGGTTTCCTGACTGAAGGCGGGCAATATGCTGATTGTCATGCCAGTCAATAGAAGAAAGGAAAACAGGGTTTTTTTCATGAGTATTAATTGAACTGATTAATTGAAGCTTATAAAGATCTATTACACAACAAGGATTTAATTTGTTTAGGAATTGCTGTTTTTTTTATCTGATATTTCGAATGGGTAAGTCTGAAGTCCAATCCGTTGTATATCAACACCGTCAACCAGCGTGGCACGAAGCCTTTTTTCGAGCTTAAAGAATCCCATGGTGAAAAATATTAGCGGTTAAGTTTCCAATTCCGGCCTGTTGATTCGTATAAGTTGTAAAAACAGGAGAATGCTGGTTAAAACATTTGCGAGCACCCTTCACGGGATTTCGGCCATCACCGTTCTGGTGG
>CAYGOU010000353.1:0-2789 GCA_964351455.1 uncultured Porphyromonadaceae bacterium | reverse complement strand
TTTCCACCCAGACAAATCCGGGAGGGCAAAAACAGACAAAAAACGGAACATTGCCACCCAAATTGTCCTGGTAAGGAACTGAATGAGAAAGCAAAACGGAGCATATCCGTTCACTTATTCCGACTTTTTAGAATCGGAGCATTTCCGTTCACTTTTGTCCGGCTTACTTTGTGCCGTGTAACAGTACCTAAAAGCAGAATCATGTCATGGCAGGAAAAACAAAAGAAATGAACAAGATCAAACAAATGCTCCGGTTGCATCAGGATGGGGTCTCCAACCGTGAGATAGCGACCCAATTGGAAATGAACAAGGAAACGGTGAACCGGTACGTCAAACGGGCAAAATCCGACAGTCTGAACATCAGCGGGCTTCTCAAGCTTGACGACCCCGTGTTGGAACACCGCATGACCGGCGGAAGCCCGGCCTACACGGATGAACGTTTTGAACTCTTCAAGGAGAAACTGCCCTACCTGACCAAGGAAAAGGGACGCAAACACGTAACCCTCAAACTCCTGTGGGAGGAATACAAGGCGGAGAATCCCGACGGATACGGACTTACCCAGTTCCGCTTCCACTGCAGGCAGAACAACCTGGCCAATAAACAGAGGCCATCGACCGTTTTGAAGGACACCTTTGTTGGTGGAGAGAAGATCTTCATAGATTTTGCCGGAGACACGATGGAGTATACCGACATGGAGACGGGAGAAATCATCACGGTTCAGATGTTTGTCGCTTGCATGCCCGCAACGGATTATGGGTACGCCCTCGGTGTCCCCTCTCAAAGAAGCGAGGATCTGGTGTATTCCATTGCAAGCTGTTTCAAGTCAATAGGAGGAGCTCCAAAAATAATTGTTCCCGACAACCTGAAGTCAGCCGTGATCAAGACCGATCCCTATGAGCCGGAGATCAACCGCGTTATGGAGGATCTTGCGAACCATTATGGCTGCGTTGTCTTGCCGGCCCGTCCGATACACCCAAAAGATAAAAGTCTTGTCGAGGATCATGTGAAACTTGTCTATCAGCGGGTCTATGCTCCTTTGCGCAATGAACGTTTCTATTCTCTGGAAGAATTGAACAGGGCCGTAACCGGGAAAATGAAGGTTCACAATCAGAAACGCATGCAGCAGCATCCTTATACCCGGGAGGAGCAGTTCCTGGCCATTGAGAAGCCCGAGCTCCGTCCGCTTCCATCCACCGACTTTGAGATACGTTCCTATACCGAGTTGAAGGTGGGTGTCAACGGATGCATCTATCTGGGAAGGGACAAGCACTACTACTCCGTGCCGCACTCCTTAATCGGACAAAAAGTCAAGGTCATTTATACCCGAACACTTGTAAAGGTGTATTGCAAAGGAGAATGCATAGCAACACATCAACGCGATTTCTCCGCCGGGCATTATACGCTGGTACGTGAACATCTCGCATCCAACTCGCTGGCTTACCGTGACCGGTCTCCGGAGTATTATGTCACACGTGGCAAGAAAGCGACGGCGGAGCTTGGCCAGGTCATCGAATATATGTTTGCGACGGCAACCGTGCCTCCTGAAACCTTCTACAAAGGCTGCGAAGGTCTGCTGCACCTGCAGAGGACCACAGATCCTAACCTGTTCGGGAAGGCGTGCGAGACAGCCCTTATATACCAGAGGTATCGATATTCCTTCGTCCTGCAACTTGTGAAAAGCAAATGCAAGGGAGTGGAGGAAATCAATGAGACAGAATTCATTGACTGTATCCCTGCCCATCCCGATCATGCCAACATCAGAGGAAAAGAACAATTCAGGTAATATGTATAATTTTAAAAAAAACAAAGTGTTATGAATGAAATCGCAAATGAACTGAAGAGTCTCAGGATGCCGGGAATGGCACAATGCTGGCTCTCATTACAGGAAACAAGGAAGGCAGACTCCATGTCCTTCAGTGACGGCTTGCAGTTGCTATTGCAGTCAGAACAGGACCAGAGAAAGGAAAACCGCAATGCAAGGCTCATTAAGGATGCCCGCTTCCGCTATCAGGTGTACATCGAGGATTTGATTCTGGATGCTGCACGAGGTGTGGAAAGAGACAGGATCATGAGACTGGCCACCTGCGAGTACATAAGAAAAGGTGTACCCGTAACTATCACGGGAGCTTCGGGTACCGGCAAAAGCTGGCTCGGAACGGCGTTGGGTTATCAGGCTTGCCTCTCCGGTTATAAGGTGGCATACTTCAATATGCAAAAGCTTTTTGAGCACATCACGATGGCTCGCATTGAGTCTTCCCTGCCCAAATTCTTTGAAAGGATGGCACAGACGGACCTGCTTATTCTGGATGATTTTGGCATGAAAGTTCTGGACGGACAGCAACTGTTGGACTTCATGGAAATCATAGAGGACAGACATGCACGCAAATCAACCATCATGATCAGTCAGCTTCCAATAGCTGACTGGTATGACGTGATGAAGAAAAATACCACTGCGGCTGATGCCATCCTGGACAGAATTATACATACAGCTCAGCGTTTTGAGCTTTTAGGAGATACTTTGAGAAAAAAATAATCTATTTTTACAATGCCTTGACTGAATATGCAAAAAAGTGAACGGGTATGGCCGTTTTCCCTGGGTGGGTATCATCCGTTTTTTCCACGCTACAGGGTTGCACTTCGTTCCACCACCTTACGTTCCATTCCGTTCATCGTCAGCCCCAGCCTCGGCAACCCGCACAATAGTGTTTCCTTCATTCCATTGCGCTCAGGCCAACCCGTCGTTTTATTCCGCTCCCCTTTGGCTGTTCTTCCCCACAATCCAAATAAC
>CAYGOU010000352.1:0-2792 GCA_964351455.1 uncultured Porphyromonadaceae bacterium | reverse complement strand
GTTGGGCGGACCGTGCATGGTGTGGGCCAGTTCATGGGCAAAGATGGAGAGGATTCCGAGCCGGTCGAGGCTGATCACTCCATTCTCTTTCGGACGGTAGATGTTCACGGCCCATCCGCCGCCGCCACCGGCTGCGAGGATGAGGTACATCGGCTCAAGGGTGGGTTTCGAAGGCAACCGCTCCTGAATGAACTGCTGGGCAACCGGAATATCCTCCCTGACGGTTTTCAGCAGGTCGGGTTTCTGGTTGGCTGCGTAGTAGAAAACGATGCCATCGAAGTTCTCTTCAAGCTCTGGGTAAATACCTCCGCCACCCCACATGGGGTCGGGATACCGGGGCTCATCTTTCAATGGTTTTTGCTTTCCTGCCAGCCATTCAAGATATCCGGCCATTACCAGGTCGGCCGAGTCTTTCTGCGCATCCGTGGCCCGGTTGGGGTACATGCCCTCTCCGGGATTGCCTGTGACCAGGATTCGACCTTTCCCATACTCCATTTTCTGCAGCGTGTCACCGATCCTGGTACCGAAGGCTTCTGCCAGGATTTGAACGGGCGCCTTCGGGTCTGTGCCCGACTTTCCGCGGATCATCAACCCGCCACCCTTACCGACGAACTCTTTCAGCGACTCAATCTCTTCGGGGAGGTACTCCTGGGAGCTTGGATTGGCCTGACTGGTTATGATCACGTGATATTTCGCATTGGGCCACCAAACGAATGGATTCACCTTCTGCACCGTGTCCCACACAATTCTGATCCTGCTCACCCCTTTTGGGTCAAGAACAGTATTGACCGTAGCATGGCTTCCTACCGAGCGGTATCCCAGTTTATTGAGCTGCTCGGGCAGGGTCCACATGTTGGCAAAGTTGCACTCATGCGCCATATCGATCAGCACATTGTAGCCCTTGTCGTCGACCACCGGCTGAAGAGGCAGCGGAAACTGATCAGCAACCTCAACCGGCAGGGTGCGGCCGCTGGTCCAGTATTCGTTGATCTGCTCATCGGTGAACGGAACCGGTTTCGCACAGGAGGCGAGGAGCAGCAGGAGGAGGGCAGGAAGGGTTGAAAAGGTTGAAAAGGTTGAAAATGATAAAAAGGTTGGGGTTTGGCGTGATTTCATGGTGTCGGGGTTTAAAAAGGGTTTCGGATCGGTTTTAAGACAGAATGAAGGTGATAATTTATCTGGTGAGCTGCGGTATTTTCAGATTAAAATCTGACGATTAATCCAATATCATATTCCAATTTCCCGAGATGGTGACCTGGTGATGTGATCTGCGCGACATCTGATGAATCGTAGGTCCATTCATAAGTGGTAAGGGTATAATTCAGGTATTTATTGGTGAGGTACCAGCTGGCCTGTGCCTGAATTCCAATCCTGGCCTTTCCGATCCGGAGGAGATCCATGGAAAAGGTTGCTTCAGGAAAGAAAAACAGATTAAATGAATTCCTGGTTTCATAGACCAGGTCTCGTTTGAAATTTGAGTTGATACGTTTTTGTCCGAATTCCTCTCTGAACGGTATAATTGAACTTATGCCGCCGTTGATGTGTAAACTAAGGTGCAGAAACCTGTAATCCAGAGGAAAGACCAACCCGGCCATCCAGCCCCTGTCGGCAGCAACCCGGTATTTATGATTTGAACCATTTCGTAGGTCGGTAAAGTAATCCTGATCCCGGTTTATTAGGTATTCTTCGAAGTAATAGATTTGATGGGGATGACGAATCATGCCGGCTGAGATGCCCAGAAACTTGAGGGGTAAATATTTGATTTTTAAGTTATATCCGCTGAAGCCCCAGCCCGAATTCAAGGTAAATCGTAAGTCGGCCTGCCAGGGGCCGCTGAAATTCATGAAAAGGGTGAAGCCGAGGTAATCATCCTCAGGGTAATTTTCGTTGGCGTCGAGGTAATTGATAAAATCAAGATGTTCAGCGGGAGCATGTCGTTCACATTGGATCTGCCGGAATCCGAACCAGGAAGAGAGCCTGACTTCATCCATACTTTGGGCTGTGACAGGATGGGTCAGGAGAACACAACCGAGTAGGGTAAGCAGAATCAATAATGAGTTTCTCATAGGGTTCACCGGTTCAGCGATTCTATAATCGAAATGACATGGGTGGTATCAGACAAAAGTTCACCATTGGCAAAATGGAATTGAAAAACCAGCTGTAACGAGTCATTCTGCACACTGTCGCTGCAAAACAGCTGATAGGTTTTTTCAGGAAACAAATCCCCATAAAAGGGTCGGTTAAGCTCGGAGAGCAGACTGTCGACAGAGCGGTACAGGTGATTCCATCTGATCTGCCACAGAAAAGAATCTGCAATGTCTGAGCCGGCCGGAACATCCTGAGAAAAATCATGCAGGGTTATGACACTGAACTTCGTTATTTCATGTTCCGGAAAGAAATGGTACGGGCACCAACAATCCTCCATAGCGCGAGCGGTTGTGAATCCCGGGCTCCATCCCCCGGCCATTTCCGGCTTGGGAATGAAAGAGCTATCGGCCAGTGAAATCTCAAATGCCACCGCTGCCGCTGACATCGTATTCTGATCTGTGGGCTGAGCTTCCCACAGGCTATTGTCCAGGTTAACGATGGTAATGCTATTAAACTGAAAATCAGCAGTTAGCTCAGGACACCTGCAGCAACTTAAGGTGAGCCGGATTAAGAAGAGAAGGATAATCAGGGTGAGGGTTTTGTGAACGGAGCGCATGCCTACAAAGGGTTATAATATTCCCCATAACCGGGAAACAGAAAAGTTCTCACAAACATATTAAATCCCTCTGTAATGACCCCTAACC
>CAYGOU010000351.1:0-2796 GCA_964351455.1 uncultured Porphyromonadaceae bacterium | reverse complement strand
ATGCCCTGATCAAGCTGTTTGCTTTATTCAGCATAAAGGGCGGGAGCGATTATTCGGCAGCGAAACATAATCTCGAGGAGTACCTGATAAAAAGATTGGGTGTTAAGGATCCCCGGGATTATGTTTCACTTTTTTATGAACTCTTTGATCTCTACAGCCTGGGTAATGAGTACCTTAACGATGAAAAAACCATTGAACTAACCACAGGGATTGGCAACCAGATAAAAAAGAAAATCCATCACCGGGATCAGGTAATCCTCTTTCTCCATTTTCTCGAACTGACACACCGTGATCAGGTTAACCTGGAGCAGGAGCTATACAATCGGGTTGCTGAAATTTTCGAAATCCCTGCAAAGGATTACCTCCTGTTCAATGAATTTATTTTCTGTAGTGAAGTTGAGGAGATTCAACAACCCGGGTTTCTTGTAATCGACCCTAATAGCGAAGCACATCACCCTTCGGTATTACATTTGCAGAAAGAGTCTCTTCATGGTCAGATACTGGTTTACCACATTGAAGAGATCAGCCAGTTTGTCTTCAGGTATTTCGGCAGTGATGTACTTTTTCTGGATGGAATCAGTATAAGGTCCGACCATTTTTATGTCTTCAGCCAGGGAGGGGTTATCCGAAGCCAGCTAAAGACAAACATTTATTATACTGAAATAACCAGTCGGTTTCTTTTGAATCAGAACAAGGATCCGCTTTTGTTTACTGGTGATTCGGTGGAGTTTCGATTTCCTGGCAGCAATGCCGGGATACAGCCATTTACTTTTTCCGAGAAATCAGGTCAACTGATCGCGGTCATGGGAGGCAGTGGCGTAGGCAAATCAACCCTGCTCAATGTTTTAAACGGCACCTTGCCAATCAATTCAGGCGCACTCAGCATCAATGGTATCAACATTCATGATGAATACGAAAAAATTGAGGGTATCATAGGGTACATCCCCCAAGACGATCTGGTCATTGAAGAGCTTACCGTTTATCAGAATGTGCTTTTCAACGCTCAGCTGTGCCTCAGCAACTTGTCAGAACAGTCAATCGAGGAGCAGGTTACCAAACTCCTGAAGGATCTTGACCTTTACGAGGTTCGGCACATGACCGTTGGAAATCCCTTGAAGAAAAAGCTGAGCGGAGGACAAAGAAAACGACTCAACATTGCTCTTGAATTGATCCGTGAGCCATCGATCCTTTTTGTGGATGAACCCACTTCAGGACTCTCTTCAAAGGATTCAGAGAAAATCATGATCCTCCTAAAACAGCAAGCCCAACAGGGAAAGCTGATTATCGTGAATATCCATCAACCCTCGACATTCATTTTTAAGCTTTTTGACAAACTATGGATTTTTGACCGGGGTGGATTTCCGATATATTCCGGAAATCCCCTGGACGGAATACTCTATTTCAAGGAGCTTGCCAATCATATTGATGCCGGTCAGTGTGAATGCACCTCCTGCGGTAACGTTAATCCAGAGCAGGTTCTTGAGATCATTGAAGCAGGGCGATTTGATGAATCGGGTAAAACAACTGAAGAACGAAGGTTTTCTCCCATCGAATGGTACAATATTTACAAGGAGAGAATCCAGAATAATGTTGTAATCCCAGCATTCGAAGGTAAAAATCCGATAAAAGCCAGTTTCAGGAAGCCCTCGAAGCTGCAACAATTCATAATTTATTTCAATAGGAATTTCAAAGCCAAGTTTTCCAACCTCCAGTATGTCATAATCAATCTCGTGCAGGCGCCCCTGCTGGCGCTTGTAGTGAGCCTGCTTACCAGGTATGCGGGGGATGACGGCTACGAATTCGGCCTTAACAAAAACTTTCCCTCCTTCATATTCATGTCAATTGTGGTCATGCTTTTTCAGGGGATGAGTCTTAGTGCCGAAGAAATCATAAGAGACAGGAGCATACTGCAGAGAGAATCGTTTCTCAGACTCAGCCGGTTCAGTTACCTCAATTCAAAAGTACTGTTCTTACTGGGACTCTCGCTGATACAATCTCTGATGTTCATTCTCGTAAGCTCGTGGATACTCGAAATGAGGGGCCTATTTCTGGATTATTGGTTAATCCTGTTTTTGACCGCGGCCTTCGCAAATATGGTTGGACTTAACATTTCATCAGGACTTAACAGCGTTGTGACCATATACATCAGCATACCCCTGCTGATCATACCACAGATACTCCTGTGTGGGTTGATTGTGCAGTTTGATGATCTTCAATCCAAAAATGCCAGACACAACGTGGTGCCGGTCATCGGTGATATGATGGCCTCAAGATGGGCCTTTGAGGCTCTGGCGGTTAAGCAGTTCACAGGGAATCAATACAACCGCCATTATTACGATATTGAAAAGGAGATGGCAGAGTACTTTATTAAGGGTGAACTGCTCATACCCAGGCTGACCAATGAGATTCAGAGTCTCACCTTTAACCACGGAACCAGTAATCGAGATTTATCATCTGATCGGTTTTTTGATCTGGTGTCGTTTGAAATGTCAAGGCTTGACCTTGATGGTCTGACCCGTGAATTCCCATTCTACAGCAGTCTTAATGGCGACAGGTACGAAAAACAGGTAGGCGATAGCGCCATCAACCATCTGGCGCAATTGAGAAATCTTTACAAAGAATTATATAGAAGCGCTGAGCAGTATAAGGATAAAATCACCCTGGATCTGATTTCGGAGATTGGCAGAGAGGAACTTATCAGGATAAAAAACCAACAACACAATAATGCCCTATCAAACCTCGTGACCCGGCAAAACCCACAGGATATGGTCACCACCGGATACAACAGACTGCACG
>CAYGOU010000350.1:0-2808 GCA_964351455.1 uncultured Porphyromonadaceae bacterium | reverse complement strand
TCCTAAATCCATACGAAAGATAATGAAAAGGTGAGGATTGGTTATTCTAGAGCTGGCATTCGAAGATGCTGACCGCATGCCCGGCAAAAATCCCATAACCATTTTCAATATTTGTATAGATCTGCACCGGCTCGGCAAATGGATCGTTCACCGCATCCCGGTAGGCTGCAATGGTTTGCTTGTAGAAATATCCCGGGTATCCGAGGGAGAACAGGGTAATGAAATACTTTTTGTGCCTGCTTCCGCTCCAGTCGTTGAAGTCAATTTTGATCTGAAACTCCTGACCATCAAATACCTGGTCTCTGAATAGAAGCATGGTGCTTCCATCTCCTCCATAATCGACTGAAGCATCTTCTGAAAATATAAACAGGTTTCGCTGATACACTTCGATCTGATCCGGATTTTGGTTTTGCAACACGCTGTCGAAATACATGACCGACAATTCATAATAATTCTGTAAGCCCGGCGGATCCTGGAAGCGAACCGTGAAACTGCCTTCAATACTGCCATTCACCTGCTGATTGCCGTAGTAATCGGTCCATTCGTAAAAGGATGAATCCTTGACAATCAATTCTGCACCGGTGATCCGAACCTCTTGTGGCAGCTCCGCTCTGGCCCGGGAGGCTGGTTCAAAGCCGGGCGCTGAAACTTCAATCCGGTATTCGGTACCCATCTGCGGTTTTGGGTCACTGCACCGGTACCAACCGTCGGGATCAGGCTCTTTGATTTCGAAAATGAGCTCATCATCGCCAAATACCTTGATGTGTGCTTTATTGAGGAGCCTCAAATCAGCATTGTCAAGCACCGAAAGGCTTTTGCTTACCTGAAACTCCCAGATGTTACCAGAGGAGAAATAGCAATTTGCCACCAGGCTTGAGGGGCGGAGGGGAAAGTCATCAATTTTCTCGGTGGTTTCGCAGCCATTGGTGCTCATCAGGAGGGAAGCGAGAATAAAGGGATATATGCTGGTTTTCATGATCCTGACAGGTTAAAAGTTAAAGCTCCAGGTGATTGACGGGATGAGTGGGAAGAGGCTCACCCGGCGGAGGGCACGGTTTCCGCGGTTATCTCTGCCGATGTAATAGTAGAAGGGGTTTTTTCGGTTGTAGGCGTTGTAGAGTCCTACCGACAAGGTTGACTCACCCCATTTTTTCTTTTCCGTTTTGCTGAGGCTCAGGTCGAGACGGTGGTAGTCGGCAGCCCTGATTGAGTTTCGGCCGTCGACTCTTTCAACTTCACCTGAGAAGGGGTTGGTGGTGGTCCATGCAGGACCGATGGCATCGCCAATGTCGATCAGTCCGCTGTTAAATCCCCACCAGCCAACGTCTCCCAGGTATCGTTCGATGGCCAGGGTATGTGCGGTACCGGTGCCATATACCCAGGTGGCTGAAAAGTCGAGCTTTTCATTGAGGGGAAAGCTGACCACAACGGAGACATCGTGCCGTCGGTCATATTTGTACGGAAATATTTTACCCCCGTTGATGTTTTCAAAACGCCGGTTGGTCCATGAGAGGGTATAGCCGACCCAGCCGGTGATTTTGCCCACTCTTTTCTCAAAAAAGAGTTCGCCACCGTATGACCAGCCCTCTCCCGCTTCTACCTTATCTTCCCATTCTGTTCCGCTGCCCATGAAGGTGGCGCCATCCTTGTATTCGATGAGGTTGTCCATTTTTTTGTAATACCCTTCGAGCGACAGCCGGTACATATCGGTAAATGTTTTGGTGATCCCAAGGGCGACCTGATCTGATTTCTGGGGCAGGATGTTCTTTGTGGCCGGAACCCAGAGATCGGTTGGGAGTCCGATGGTGTTATTGGTCAGCAGGTGGATGTACTGCTGCATTCTGGCATAGGAGGCCTTCAGGGAGAAGGATTCGTTTAGCAGGTACCGGGCCGAAATCCGTGGCTGCAGCGAATGGTAGTAGCTCTGATCAACTGCGAATCCGCTGTAGTGCAATCCCATGTTAACCTTGATCCGGGTGGAGATGTCGAAATCATCCTCTGCATAGAGGGCAAATTCATGAGCCGGGATGTTGCGCTCGCCCATGGTTGTATCGATATCTCCGATTACCTGGTTTTTAATCCTGTACACCGAGACTCCCGGGGTAAAGGTGTGGTTGATGTAATTGGCGCCAAACCGGATGTAGTGGTTGGGGGCGGGCAGATAGTCAAAATCCACTTTAGCGGCAAAATCCCTGATTCCGGATATGAAATTCAGAGAGCTGATTTCGTTGATGGTTTCGGTGGCAGTTTCGACATATGATTCCATGCTGTTTTTTACATGGAAATCGTAGTTGGAGTAGGTTAGGGTGGTATTGCTGAATAGTTTACTGGTGAACTGGTGGTTCCACCTGAGGGCCGAGGTGAGGTTGCCCCATCCGAGTCCGGCATAGGATTCTTCGGTAAACAGGTTGCCGTCGTAGAGGTAGGTATAAGGACTTTCTCTGCGATAGAACTCATCCTTGCCGGTGTAGATGCTGAAATAGAGGTGGTCTTTCTGAGAGATTTTATGGTTGATTTTGGCATTGACATCATAAAAGTAATATCCCTGTGAAACGTACTCATCCTCACCGGCAGCGGCTCTGAGGAGGGGTTGAACGATGAAGTCGAGGTAAGTACGGCGGGCCGAGACAATGAATGAGGTTTTATCCTTGACGATGGGTCCCTCAAGAGTCAGTTTGGATGAAATCAGTCCGACTGAACCACTGCCCTGAAACTTTTTCACATTGCCCTCTTTCAGGCTGATATCCAGCACGGATGACAGTCTGCCGCCATAGCGGGCGGGGAATCCACCTTTGATCAGTTTTACGT
>CAYGOU010000349.1:0-2841 GCA_964351455.1 uncultured Porphyromonadaceae bacterium | reverse complement strand
CGGAATGATGGATTGCAAACAGGCCCTCGAAGAAACCAACGGTGACTTCGATCAGGCAATCGATATTTTGAGGAAAAAGGGACAAAACGTGGCCAATAAGCGGGCCGACCGTGAAGCCACTGAAGGAGCCGTAATCGCAAAAACCAACGATGATCATACCTTTGGGGTTTTGATCGTCCTGAAATGCGAAACCGACTTTGTGGCCAAAAATGAAGATTTCATCAGCAAGGCCAACCAGATCGCTGAACTGGCAGTCAAGCAGAAGGCAAATTCGCAGGAGTCGCTAGAGGCTATGAAATTGGGCGATCACAGTGTTGAGAGCGAAGTGATCAACCTCACCGGCATTACCGGAGAAAAGGTTGGCCTTGGATTCATCGGCGCCATCGAATCTCCCACGGTAATACCCTATATCCACCCTGGCAACCGTCTCGCTACCCTCGTTGGTTTCACCAAGGGCATCAGCGAACTTCAGGTAGCCAAAGATGTGGCCATGCAGGTAGCTGCCATGAATCCAGTTGCCGTTAACAAAGACAGCGTTCCACAGCAGGTTATCGATAAGGAGCTCGAAATCGGCCGCGCACAGGCACTGGAAGAGGGAAAACCCGAAAACATCGTTGACAAGATCGCACAGGGAAAACTGGTGAAGTTCTTTAAGGAAAACACCCTGTTGAGTCAGGATTTCATCAAAGACCACAAGATTACCGTCGCCGACTACCTTACCCATCACGAAAAGGATCTGACCGTAACCAGTTTCTTCAGGTACACCCTGAACGACTGATACGGAGTTTCAACCATACAAATCCCGCCTTGCAGCGGGATTTTTTTTTAACTTGCAGCAACCAAAAATCAACACCATGGCTGCCTACAAACGCATCCTTCTGAAACTCTCCGGAGAATCCCTCATGGGAAAAGACAAGCATGGTATCGATCCGGCACAATTGCTGACCTATACCCGGCAGATCGCAGAGATCCGTGAAATGGGCGTTGAAACAGGGGTGGTGGTTGGTGGGGGCAACATCTTCAGGGGCCTGTCAGGCAAAGAAAAAGGATTTGACCGGATCAACGGCGACTACATGGGCATGCTGGCAACGGTTATCAACGGACTGGCGCTGCAGTCGGCCTTCATGCAGGAGGGCATCCCCTGCAGGCTTTTCACGGCAATCAGGATGGAACCTGTGGGGGAGCTCTGGAACCGGATCAGGGCCGTTGAAGCCCTCGAGGCGGGATGCATATGTGTTTTCTCTGCCGGGACCGGCAACCCCTTCTTCACCACAGATACCACGGCAGCCCTCAGGGGCATTGAGATCGGGGCCGACATCCTGCTGAAAGGCACACGGGTTGACGGAGTCTATTCCGATGATCCTGAAAAAAACCCTGAGGCAAAGCGCTACAGCCAGGTCTCATTCGAAGAGGTTATACAAGGAAATCTCCGGGTGATGGACCAGACCGCATTTACCCTGTGTCGTGAAAACAATCTGCCCATACGCGTCTTCGACATGAACCACGAAGGAAACCTAAAACGGCTGGTTTCAGGCGAAAAGATTGGCACAATCATCACGAATTGAATATTTTTGCCATACAAATCAATCGATGTGACCTATGAACGAAGAGGTTGAAATGATCCTGATGGAGACCGAAGAGAAGATGGTGAGAACCCTAAAACATCTTCAGTCTGAACTCACGAAGATCCGGGCCGGCAGGGCTCAGGTAGGGATGCTCGATGGCATCGTCGTTCCTTATTATGGCACCATGACTCCGCTCAACCAGTTGGCAAACATCAATACACCGGATGCAAGAACCCTCGCCATTCAGCCCTGGGAAAAAAACATGATCCAGGCCATCGAGAAGTCAATCCTGGATTCAAACATCGGCCTCACCCCCATGAACAATGGTGAGATCATCCGCATCAACGTACCCATGCTGACCGAGGAGCGCCGCAGGGAGCTGGTCAAAAGGGTCAAAAACGAAGGAGAAACCAGCAAGGTTGGCACACGCAACATCCGGCGCGAAGGCAATGAACAACTAAAAAAGCTTATCAAGGAGGGTTTAAGTGAAGATGCTGAAAAGGATGCCGAAGAGGAGGTTCAGAAACTCACCGACCAGTACATTAAGAAAATCGACGAGACCATCGACCAGAAGGAGCAGGAGATCATGACCATTTAAACCCTGAGTCCCTCCGTACAATTGGTACACATCCCGATCGACTTTCTGTTTCGAAACACCAGCCGGCGAAATAATCCGGCTTTTTTGTTTTTCCATGCACCGCGTAAACCTTCTTCCTGAAAGTTCCCGAATGTATGTCTTGCCTGCTTGTCAAAGCAACAGGGCAGAAGCCGCCCGTCCCACGTAAGCACCGGAGTGCCCCAGACCCTGCGGCAATGATTGGCCAACCGGCTTTTGATCCGGTATTCACCCGTTGCTTCGACCTCATAACGCGACCACTTCAGATTTGACGGAACCCAGGCTGCCATATCATCCCCAAAATCGATCTGGGCACTTTTCAGTCTCCAGAGATCGGCTCCCGATGAGCGGGCCCATCTTAAAAAATCGTCAGCCTGGTGCTCATTTCTCCGGGTCACCACAAACTGCAATTCAATCAGCGGTCTCCTCCAGACTCCACCTCCTTCTGAAACCATGTGCTTCAATCCCCGCATTACCGCCTCCAGGGATCCTCCTACCCGGTAGGCCTGATAGACCTCCTCCGTCATCCCGTCAATGCTGATGATCAGGTGACTGAGCCTTGATCCGGTGAGCCTCTTCGCCATTCCAGCATCGAGCATTCCGCCGTTGGTTGACACCACGGTGTAAATCCCCCGCCTGGCGGCATAGTTGATCATATCG
>CAYGOU010000348.1:0-2844 GCA_964351455.1 uncultured Porphyromonadaceae bacterium | reverse complement strand
GTTTATGATCTGAAAGCAGAACGAACGGCCGGTGATCTCTTCACCCGGGAGGCTTTCCGGCTGATCCGCGAGGGGCCGAAGTGGGCACCTGCTGTGCGTGGCGGTCAGGCCACAGAGGAGGAGGTCAGGGTTTCCATTGTGTTTAAGTAATTGGTCTGAAGGTCTGAAGTCTGAAGGTCTTGAACTTCAGTCCGCAGTCTTCAGTCGGCAGTCATATCAGGCAATAGGCAGTAGGCAATAGGCAGTAGTGTGAGTTTCGATTTCTATGACTTTCGACTTTTTAGTACCTTTGATGAAATTTTATCAGAATGAAATTAATTACGGGAAAGCGCGTGCTGGTGACGGGCGGGGCCGGGTTCATCGGATCAGCACTGTGCCATGATCTGCTGGAGCGCGACAATGAGGTGGTTTGCCTCGACAACTTCGCAACGGGAAAGAGGGAGAATATAAGTGACCTTACGGACAATCCGCATTTCAAACTTATTGATGGCGACATACGTGACACGGAAGTATGCAAAAATGCGGTGAATGGGGTAGATGTGGTTCTGCACCAGGCTGCCCTTGGCAGCGTTCCGCGCAGCATTGCCGATCCGGCCACCACCAATGCCGTCAACATTAACGGTTTCCTGAACCTGATCATCGCAACCCGCGATGCAGGCATAAAGCGGTTTGTATATGCCTCGAGCTCATCCGTTTACGGCGACTCCACCGAGCTCCCCAAGGTTGAGGAGCGCACCGGAAAGGTGCTTTCGCCCTATGCCGTCACCAAGCTGGTTAACGAGGAATATGCACGCGTCTTCGGGAGTCTTTACAATATGGAGACCATCGGGCTGCGTTATTTCAATGTCTACGGCAGGAGGCAGGATCCGGAGGGGCCATATGCAGCCGTAATCCCGAAATTCACACAGTCATTCATGAAGTATGAGTCGCCCGTCATCAACGGCGACGGCAGCAACTCGCGCGACTTCACCTATATAGACAACGTGGTGCTGGCCAACAACCTTGCCGCCACGGTTGAGAATCCCACTGCGCTGAACCAGGTGTACAACGTTGCCTGCGGTGATGCAGTAAATCTGAACGAGATGACTGCAATGCTCAGAAGTTATCTCGCGGAGATCAATCCCAAGATAGGCAAGGTGGAGCCGAAGCACGGCCCGACAAGGGCAGGTGACATACCGCACAGCATGGCCAGTGTTGGCAAGGCGGTGAGGCTGCTCGGCTACAAGCCGCATATACTATTTCCGGAGGGACTGAAGCGTGCAGTTGAATGGTATGTTGATAACCTCTAAGTTATTGACCGGTCAAGTGAAAGGTTCTTTTTTATCTTTGTGCATATCGCGCAATATCTTTCAGCAATTACCTGCTGAATAATCAGATATACAATTCGTTAGGCACTCAAACAGTGTGACTGACCAACCGGAGGATTTTTTAATCCGAAATGATGGCGTGTCACACACAGGGGATCGTCATACCATAATGAGCAGCAATTGGACGGAAAAGGATTAAAGGAAAAGGCTGTCACCGGAATTTTCTGGAGTTTTTCTGACAGCATGTCCACGCAGCTGGTCCAGTTCATTGTCGGGTTGGTGCTTGCGAGGATACTCTCTCCGGAGGAATTCGGTCTTGTAGGCATGATCACAGCTTTCATTGCTGTAAGTCAGAGCCTGGTCGACAGCGGGTTCGGACAGGCTTTGATCAGAAAAAAGGATGCTGACGACATTGACTATTCCACCGTTTTTCATTTTAATCTCATTGCAGGAATCCTGGTTTTCCTGCTGTTTTATTTATCGTCCCCTGCAATTGCCCGGTTTTACAACCAGCCGGAGCTGACGGACATTGCGAGGGTACTGGGTATAATCATACTCATTAATGCCACAACCGTCACACAGAGAACCAGGCTGACAAAATCGGTCAACTTCAGGCAACTGATGAAGGTTAACCTTACTGCAGCGGTACTGTCCGGTGCGGTGGCAATTTTCCTTGCACTGAAGGGCTTCGGGGTATGGAGTCTTGTCTGGCGCAGCCTTATCGGGAGTGCCGTGCAGGCTTTTATGTTATGGTATTCAAATAAATGGATTCCCTCGCTTTCATTCAGCAGGACATCATTCAGGTCGCTTTTCTCATTTGGTTCGAGACTGCTTATATCGGGTCTGATTGACACCGTGTACCGGAACATATATCTTCTGATTATTGGAAAATTCTTTTCGGCCGCAGAGCTAGGTTATTATACCCGGGCAGATCAGTTCACACGCCTTGCATCGCAGAATCTGACGGGTACGCTGCAGCGGGTCAGTTATCCTGTTCTGAGCATGGTACAGGATGAAAATGAAAGACTCAAGGCAGGCTACAGGAAGCTGATCATCTCTACCATGTTCGTCACTTTCGTGGTTATGCTGGGCATGGCAGCTGTGGCGCGTCCGATGATCCTCACACTGATCGGGGAGAAGTGGCTGCCATCGGTCCCGTACCTCCAGTTGCTTTGTCTGAGTGCGATGCTATTCCCGTTGCATGCCCTGAATCTGAACATCCTCAATGTCAAGGGCAGGTCGGACCTGTTTCTCAGGCTGGAAATAATAAAAAAGGCACTCGCAGTTCCGGTGATCGTGGCTGGTGTTTTTCTCGGGATACCTGCGATGCTGACAGGAATGATAGTACTTTCGATCGTTTCTTACTTCATCAACGGCTATCATTCCGGACGGCTCATCAACTACCCGGTTCGTGAGCAGATTACTGATATTATGCCCTCTCTCCTGCTTGCACTGGGGGTATCGCTTTTAGTATATTCACTTTCATTTGTACCTGGCATTCATCATATTCTCCTGTTATTGATACAGACAGTGGTGC
>CAYGOU010000347.1:0-2846 GCA_964351455.1 uncultured Porphyromonadaceae bacterium | reverse complement strand
GGGAGATCCTCGACCAGGTGCCTGAGAAGGTTTTTGCCGGCATGGCAATTTGTGCTTACGCTATAGGTGCTAAGGAATGTTACATTTACCTGAGGGGTGAATACAATTTTTTACTTAAGACCCTTCAAAGAAAGCTTGACATATTTGCTGAGGGGCTGAAAAAGCTTGGGCTTGATATTAAGATCATGCTCAGATCGGGCAGTGGCGCTTACATATGCGGAGAGGAGAGCGCACTTTTTGAGTCGATGGAGGGGAAGAGGGGTGAGCCGAGGAATAAGCCGCCTTATCCGACTGTATCCGGGTATCTGGGCAAACCGACGGTAATCAATAATGTTGAAACCCTGGTGTACGCTTTCATGATCAGCAGGATTGGTGCTGAAGCTTTTAAGGAAATGGGAACCAAGGATTCAAGAGGATCAAAGGTGTTTTCGATTTCGGGAGATACCCCTAAGCCCGGGATTTACGAACTCGAACTTGGAATGACGGTTCAGCAGTTTGTGAATGAGTTTGGCGACGGTGACACCAAGGCAGTACAGGTTGGTGGTGCCTCAGGGGGGTGTGTGCCCCGTAAGGTATTTGCAGATACCATCATTGGTTATGAGGGGATTCCGACCGGAGGTTCCATGATGTTATTTAACAGCGGACGGTCGATGTACAATGTGCTTCATGATTATCTCGAATTTTTTACCGAGGAGTCTTGCGGTCAGTGCACCCCCTGCAGGGTTGGATGTCAGCAGCTACTTAAAGGTATCGAGGCTGTGAAGAGGGGAGAGCGTTCACCCTCCTACCTGGAGGATTTGAAAAAACTTGCCCGTACCATGAAGGTGTCGGCCAAGTGCGGACTTGGACAATCCGTTGCCAATCCTTTCATCTCGATCGTCAGTAATTTCAAGGAAGAAATCATCTATTAGAATCAAACGCACTATGGCAAAATATAAAGTAAACCTCAAGGTCAATGACATCCCGGTAACCGTTCCGGAGGGAACCACCATACTGGATGCAGCACGCAAGCTGGATTTCAGGATCCCAACCCTCTGCTATCATTCCGATCTCTGTGTCGCAGGAAATTGCCGGGTATGCGTAGTTGAACAGACCGGAGCCCGCACCCTGGTAGCTTCTTGTGCCACTCCTGTTTCAGAGGGCATGGAGATTCACACCAACAGTGCAACGGTCAGAAACGCCCGCAAGCACATCATCGAATTGCTGCTTTCAGAGCACAACGCCGATTGCACCAAATGCTATAAGAACGGAAATTGCGAACTACAGTCCCTTGCCCATGAATACCGGGTGGGAGACCATGTTTTCATTGACCTGGTGGGAGACCGGATAGGAATGGTTGACAGCCTTTCTCCATCCATCATCAAGGATGACAGTCGTTGTATACGCTGCCAGCGTTGTGTCAGAACCTGCCATGAGTTGCAGGGTATTTCAGCACTGGCAGTTGCCAATAAAGGAGACCACCAGAAAATATCAACCTTTCTCGATCGTCCCCTCGTTGAAGTAGTATGTACAAATTGTGGTCAATGTGTCAATCGCTGTCCTACCGGAGCCCTGATTGAGCGAAACTATGTAGAAGAGGTATGGGATGCCATCAACAATCCGACTAAACATGTGGTAGTTCAGACAGCTCCTGCGGTTAGGGTGGCTCTCGGAGAAGAGCTTGGATATGATCCGGGCAGCCGTGTGACTGGTAAGATGGTAACTGCCTTAAAGCGACTTGGTTTTAATTCTGTGCTCGACACCGATTTTACCGCCGACCTGACCATCATGGAGGAGGGTACGGAATTACTCACCCGTTTGAAAAGGGCTTTGGTCGACAAGGACGAAACGGTGGCTCTGCCCATGACAACCTCCTGCTCCCCCGGTTGGGTAAAATTCATAGAACACGCCTTTCCCGAGTTTCTGCCCAATGTTTCAACCTGTAAATCACCACAGCAGATGTTCGGTGCCCTGGCGAAAACCTATTATGCCCAAAAGAAAGGGCTCAAGGCACAGGACATGGTGGTTGTGTCAATCATGCCATGTACAGCAAAGAAATATGAGGCCGATCGGCCCGAAATGCGATCCAGTGGTTACAAGGATGTGGATTTTGTACTGACAACCAGGGAGCTTGGCATGATGATCAAGCAGGCCGGTATCAATTTCCATAACCTGGATGAATCATCCTATGACAGCCTCATGGGGGATTCTACCGGTGCTGCAGTCATTTTCGGAGCCACCGGAGGAGTTATGGAGGCAGCCCTGAGAACCGCTTACGAAATTGTAACCGGTAGGGAAGTCCCCTTTGAAAACCTGAATATTATGCCGGTAAGGGGAATGGAAGGTATTCGTGAGGCAAAAGTAAAAATTACGGGGTGTTTGCCTGAATGGAGTTTTCTCGAAGGAGTTGAACTCTCAACCGCAGTGGCTCATAGCCTGGTCAACGCCCGCCAATTGATGCAAGCGGTGAAGGATGGAAAGGCTCATTACCACTTCATCGAAATCATGGCTTGTCCGGGTGGTTGTCTCGGTGGGGGCGGTCAACCCATTCCGACAAACCCCGAAATCAGACAAAAAAGGGCCGAAGCCATTTATAGCGAAGACGAGAGTCTGACTTTCAGAAAATCTCATGAAAACCCTGAGGTGAAGCAGATTTATGAGGATTTTCTCGGTGCTCCGAACAGCCACAAATCGCATGCCCTGCTTCATACGCACTATGTTGCAAGGCCACGGTACTAATATTTATCAAAGAAAGATGAGGCTCCATATTGGAGCCTCATCTTTTTTTTGTAGAATATGACCTTTGTTTGGTAATAGTTGTTAAAACTATACTAATTTTGCCTGTGAATTAAATAACAGTGTTACAA
>CAYGOU010000346.1:0-2852 GCA_964351455.1 uncultured Porphyromonadaceae bacterium | reverse complement strand
GGTGAATGGTTGAGACTCAGGACCCAAACTGTCAGGACAAGTCTTGACTACTACAGCTAAGCAAATCCGATCAGGTGAAGGACCTTAAGATTTTGTGACCTTAGTGACTTTGTAACTTTCCTTCTTGCCCTCTTGCCCTTCTGCCCTCTTGCCCTTTTGCCCTCTTGCCCTAAAATCTCCTGAACCCCAAAATCTCCCGTACGTCGCTCAATGTCCTTGAAGCGCTGGCACGGGCCTTATCTGCGCCCATTCTGACCACCTTTGAAAGGTATGCATCGTTCGACTGGATTTCAAGAATACGTTCGCGGATCGGGGCGGTGAGCGAGACAATATCCTCGGCAAGCTGCTTCTTCAAATCCCCGTAGCGAATGCTGCATTGTGCATATTGATCTCTGAAGTGCAGCACCGTTTCGGGAGAACTTGCCACCTCCATCAATTTGAACAGGTTCTCAATGGCTTCTGGCGGAATTTGGTTCTTTTCACTTGGACCTGCATCGGTAACCGCCCGCATCACCTTCTGACGGATGGTCTTGGCATCGTCGGCCAGATTTATGGCATTCCCCTCAGATTTACCCATCTTTCCCGATCCGTCAAGTCCCGGAATCTTGATCAGCTCCTTGCTGAAGCTGAACCCCTCGGGCTCGGGGAAATATTCGGTTTCATAAATGGTGTTGAATCGGCGGGCGAAACGCCTTGCCAACTCAATGTTCTGCTCCTGGTCCTTGCCAACCGGCACCTTATTCGCTTTATGTATTATGATGTCAGTTGCCATCAGAACGGGATAGGTCAGCAGTCCTGCATTTACATTGTCAGGCTGTTTTCGCACCTTGTCCTTGAAGGTGGTTGTGCGTTCAAGCTCCCCCTTGTAAGCGTTCATGTTCATCAGCAGGTAGAGCTCTGCAATCTCGGGAACATCGCTCTGTACGTACAAGGTGGAGACCTCGGGATCTATACCACAAGCCAGGTATTCCGACAAAACGGTTTTTACATTGTTATGCAGGTCGCTGGGATGGGGATGGGTGGTAAGCGAATGCCAGTCGGCAACAAAAAAATAGCAGTTGTACTCATGCTGCATTCTGACAAAATTGCGCAGGGCTCCGAAATAGTTTCCCAGATGCAGGTTTCCGGTTGAACGGATACCGCTTAATACCGTTTCTTTCATGACAATAGGCTGATTCAAAACGGGGCAAAGATAAGAATATCCGGGTAATCACTATTTTTGAGTCATGAACGAAACGACCCGACAACTGAAAGTGGCCCGGCTGGTTCAAAAAGAGCTGGCCGAGTATTTCCGGGCAAAAAGCCTGGAACTGGCACCGGGCTCCTTGATCTCGGTAACGATGGTCAGGGTGTCACCCGACCTGGCCCAGGCCAGGGTATATCTCAGCATATTTCCTCCGGCCCAGTCGCTGATCGTTCTCAACACCGTCAACGAAGGGGTCAGGTCGATCCGGTTCGAACTGGGAAAAAAGGTTGGACAACAGATCCGGCATGTGCCTGACCTGAAGTTTTTTATCGACGATTCGCAGGATTACGCCGAACGGATCGACGAGTTGCTGACCCAATGAACTTCCCCTTTTTCATCGCCAGGCGTTACTTCTTTTCCCGCCGGTCGAGCCATATCATCAACCGCATATCGATCATTACCCTGGCCGGCATCGCGGTGGGCACCACCGCACTCATCATCGTACTGTCGGCCTTCAACGGTCTGGATCACCTGATCAGGTCGCTGTTCAGATCATTTGATGCCGATATCCGGATTACCGCCACCGAGGGAAAGAGTTTCCTAATGCCAGCCGACACCCTTGCGATGATCCGCAATTCGGAGGGCGTTCTGGTGCTCTGTCCTGTTGCCGAAGACAATGCCATCTTGGTTTACCGTGAACAGGAGGCGGTGGCCACCATCAAGGGGGTGCCTGAAGATTTCCGGCGGATGACCGGCATCGACAGTCTGCTGGTTCAGGGAAGCTTTAAACTTTACGAAGGGGATATCCCATTTGGCATCATCGGCCAGGACATCGCCTGGCAACTCGGTGTAGGGGTGAATTTCATCCGGCCGGTGCACGTTTATGTGCCGCGCCGGTCGCAGGGACTGATCCTCAATCCCGAGCAGGCTTTCAATCACCGTTATCTGTTTCCTTCTGCGATTTTTTCTGTTCAGCAGGAGTATGATTCGCGCTACTTCCTGGTGCCTTTCGATTTTGCCAGCGAACTGCTCGGTTACAGGGCGGATGAATACACTGCCCTGGAAATGAAGCTTATGCCGGATCTCAGTGCTGAAAAGGTAAAGGAGCAACTGCAGCAACGTTTGGGATCCGGATTCAGGGTTGAAACCAGAGAAGACCAGCACGCCTATTTTTACCAGGTGATGAAATCCGAAAAATGGGTCATCTTCATGATCCTCGGATTCATCCTGATTATCGCCTCATTCAACACCATCTCCTCCCTGACCCTGCTCATGATTGAGAAGAGGCAGGATGCCTCGGTCATCAGGAGTTTGGGTGCCACTGAAAAGGAGGTCAGATCGGTGTTTCTATGGGAGGGATGGATGGTAACGCTCAGCGGAATGGCTGCCGGTATGCTGCTGGGGGCCATTCTTTGCTGGATCCAGATCCGCTTTGGGGTGATACGCTTCCCTGAGTCGGGATCTTTTGTGGTCAGCATTTATCCGGTGAGGATGCTGCTGACGGATTTTCTTTGGGTAGGACTTCTGGTTGGAGCCATTGGCTGGATAGCCGCCAGAATTCCGCTCCGGGTGGTGCGCGATCGCTACTTTGTGACGGGAGCCGATGAATACACCGGTTGATCTCCCCAGCGGTCCCTTATCAAATCAAGAACATCGATAACCTCTT
>CAYGOU010000345.1:1445-2860 GCA_964351455.1 uncultured Porphyromonadaceae bacterium | reverse complement strand
AAAAAGGCGATCATAACCTCAGAGCAACAGCTGGAGATTGCAAAAGCCGAGTACGAGAAGCTAAAAGCCATGCAGGAATCGGAGATCGAGGACCTGGAGGCTGATCTTGAGATTACCCGGATCTCGCAGGAAATATCCAGGATAAACTTTGAGCAGGCGGTTTTTGAATCCGATGTTACCCGCAGGGAGATAAGCCTGAAGCTCGAAACGGCTAACATCTCACTTGCCCGGGCGCGTGAACAGATCGACAACAAGAAAAAAATCCAGCATGAAGAGTTACTACAGAAACAGCTAAGCATCAAGCAGCTGAAGGTTATCCTTGCGGATGCCAACCTCTCTCTTGATCGCCTGTTCCTGAAGAGTCCGTCAAAAGGAATAGCCATAATTCGTGAGAATTGGATGACCGGTCAGAAATGGGCGGTCAGTGACCAATGCTATCCCGGAAGTCCAATGATTGACCTTCCTGATTTGGAGGTCATGCAGGCTGATGTAAAAGTCAATGAGGTTGATGTGGCGAAGGTCATTCCCGGCCAAAAGGTTGTGATCCGTGCAGATGCCTTTTCTGACATCACCTACACAGGCGAGGTGGTTTCGGTGGCCAACCTGGCTCAGAACAAGGACCCCAAATCGAAAATCAAGGTGTTCCCGGTGCAGATCATGATCGATGGGATTAACCCCAATCTTCTGCCGGGATTATCCGTCAGTTGCCGGATTCTGATCCGGGAGACCAGCGATGTTTTGTCAGTTCCGGTACAGGCGCTGTTTCAAGATCCGGGAAGCGATTTTGTCTATGTGAAGTCATCTTCGGGTTTCAAAAAGCAGGAGGTCAAAACCGGGCCCTCTAACAATGATTTTGTGATCATTTATGAGGGACTCATTGAAGGAGACCGTGTGGCCCTGCTCGACCCCTTTGTCGTGGTGGATCAGAAATCAGAATCCAATGGGGGCAGTAATCGCTAACCAATAATCCGGAGTATGATGTTACGAATAACCTTAACAGATATAAAGCAGAAGTATTGGCTGGCCTTTTTGATGGCCGGTCTCCTCTTGAGCTCCTGTCATACTGACGATGAAAGCACCTTTAGGGTCATGCAGGGCCGGTTTGTTCAGTCGGTTACAGAAACCGGCGAACTTGAGGCAGTAAGGGCGGCTGCCATCAGCATGCCCAGGCTTCCGTATCAGTATGGATTTGAGTTTAAGATTCTGGCAATGGCAGATCATGGATCCCTGGTTGGTGAGGGTGACACCGTCATCAGAATAGATCCATCTTCAGTTGAGAAATACCTGATTTCAAGGGAGGAGTCGCTTGAAAGTGAGTTGGCGGCTGCCAAGAGGCAGCGGGTCATGATTGAAAATAACCTGCAGGAGTTGCAGGCGCAATTAAGAAGCGAAGAGGCCGCCTTCAACCTGAAAAA
>CAYGOU010000345.1:782-1435 GCA_964351455.1 uncultured Porphyromonadaceae bacterium | reverse complement strand
CTGAAAAAACTCGAGTTGGAAAGAAGCCGGTTTGAGTCTGAAAAAACCAGAAGTTTGAAGGAGCTTGAATTCCGCCAGTCGGAGATCAGGCTAGAGAAGGTGCGGCGGCATATGAAGGTTAAGCCTCAGCTTGACCGGTATGACATGCTGGTGCAGGATATCAAGGTCAAGCAAAGACAGGATGACGTGACAAAGTCCAGGCAGATCCTTGATCAGTTGGTTCTTAGGTCTCCCAGCCAGGGGCTTTTTCAGGTATATACCAGCGTGTTCAACAGCACACAATTGTATAAGGTTGGTGATCAGGTATACCAGGGTGTACTTATTGCCCGGATTCCGGACGTAAGAAGGATGAAAGTGCGGACTGTGGTTGCTGAAGCCGACTATAGCAAGGTAAAGGTTGGCATGCCGGTATTGGTGAGGCTGGATGCCATGCCCTCCGTTGTTTTCAACGGAAGCCTGACAGAGTTGAATGCCATTTGCACGGTTCAGGATAAACGAAAGATCTTTAAGGCTGTGGTTGAGATCAATGAGTCTGATCTCAGGCTTAAGCCCGGGATGACCGTCGGTTGTGAATTTCTTTGCAGGCATGAAGAGGAGGTCCTTTATGTTCCGAACGCCTGCGTACTGCATGAGAACGGAAAGTCCTTCCTTCT
>CAYGOU010000345.1:0-772 GCA_964351455.1 uncultured Porphyromonadaceae bacterium | reverse complement strand
GGGGTGATTACCAGCTTAAAGAGGTCACCGCCGGTCCCTCTAATGCACATTTTACGATGGTGAGCGGTGAGATCAGGGCCGGACAGAAACTACTGCCGGCGGATTACATTACAAATCTTAAACCTTAACAGCCATGCAATTGCAGGAAAACATCCATGTGGCCGTTTTAGGACTGATTGACCATAAGTTCAGATCCTTCCTCACCATTTTGGGAATCATATTTGGTACGGCATCGGTGATATCAATGGTTTCAATCGGGGAGGGAGCCAAGAAGCAGGCCATTGCCAAATACCAGGATCTTGGGGTCACCAATGTGATCGTCAGGGAGAAAGATATGACCGATACCGAACTGGAGGAAATGCGAACCAAATTTTCGAAAGGACTGTCATTTGATGACGCGGTTGCCATTTCCAGGATTGTACCCGGCGTGGTTTCTGTGGCACCTCAGGCCGAGATCCGGGTGGACGCCACCATCGGGGACCGCAGTTCGAAATCCAACCTGATCGGAATAACCCCCGAAATCCTGAATATTTTGAATTATCGGACCGACCAGGGTTCCTTCATCAACCAGGATCATTACGATCGGTTTTTAAAGGTCTGCGTACTTGGATCAACGGTTGCCAGAGACCTTTTCAGCTACGGAGATCCGGTCGGCCAGCAGGTTAAGCTGCAGGATCAGTGGTTTGAAGTCATCGGAGTAATGCAGAAAAAGGCCCTCTTTACCGAAACAGTTGGAGAACTTGCCTCCAGGGATCTCAACACCGACATATCC
>CAYGOU010000344.1:0-2861 GCA_964351455.1 uncultured Porphyromonadaceae bacterium | reverse complement strand
CGAACCTGGAATCAGCACCAATGGCTGGCTCAGGGCGGTGGCGAAGCGGTAGTTTTCTGCCTCGTCATTCTTTTTAAACGGCCTCAGGATGTACCTGAAAACCACCTCTCCCTCCTGATATTGCCGGTAATTGGTGCCCCAGTGGTTGTTCATCACCCATGAATAGAGCGCCTGGGTGGGCTCTACGGTTTTGCGCCACACCTCGGGGTTCGATTGTGATCCCACCAGGTTGGCGGTGAGTCCTCCGACCTGAACCAGTGGTGCATCCAGGGTCACCCAGCAAACGCCGAATTCTTCATTAGCAACGCTGGCATACCGTCCCACCGTAAACCAGTTCTTGCAGGCCGATGGCATCTGATCCTCCCACGGAACCATTGAGCCAATCGGGAGGTCGAGCCGCATCACCCCATCCGGAACGTTAAACGGGAAAGCAAAATTGACACTCTCCTTGTTTTTGTTCTGTGCCAGGTACCAGTCGCCGATCTTCTCAGGCATTGGGGCCCGCTTTTTGTCGACAATGTTTTCAATTTCAACATAATCCATTCCTGCCGCCAGTTTGTAGCGCCGGATCAGGCGATGGGTGCCCGGTGCCTCTGAAACCACTTCGATCACCCCGTAAAGCGGACCCTCTTCGACGACTCTGATCTCCGGTTTGCCGCTCGTTTGAACCGCACCTACATCGTTACCTTCGAAATAGAGGTACTGGTTCAGCCGATGTTCTCCATATCCCTTGGCCAGGTCAACCGGTGAGCCGTAGAGGGTGAGCGAGGCGATGTCGCCGGTGGTGGGGTCGAGCTGCAGTGTAAGGATGCCGTTTGAGAGGGTGGTTGAGGTGGTTGAAGTTGAGCGAAGCGAAATCCCGATAGCGGAGCGTATCGGGATGGTTGGGGTGGGGGTTGAAAAGGTTGAAAAGGTTGAAAATGTTGAAAATGTTGAAAAGGTGGAGGAGGAAAGAGGAGGTATCGGGGGGGGAATTAGCAGCAGGTCGCCGTTGGAGAGTTTTTGTGAGGGGATGAGATTTCCCTCTGTATCCTTGATCTCGTTGGCCTTACCAACCCACGCAGCCGGCAGTATCACCGGGGCCGAAAGTGCCATCGCATGGGTGTTGACCAGCGAAAAGGTGTCTAATGTTACCTGTCTAATGTCTAATGATTCTTTTGCCTTTCCTTCTGCCTTCTGCCCTCTTTCTTCTATCTCCCCTTTTGCCCTCTGCCCTCTGCCCTCTGCCTTTAAAAAGAGCTCATGGCTCATTTCTTCAGCTTTTTCCGCATAGCTCTTTTTGATCTCCCACTGCTTTACTGTCTGCTCATTTTCGGGGTCGGTGATGGAGCACCAGGCGCCCCAGGTGTGTTCTGAATAGAGCAGGGTCTGCACCCATGCGGCGTCAAAGGCTGCTGCCGGATACCGTTCTGGCTGAGTCATGGCAAAAAGCGCCGCAGCCTGGGTCAGCCGGTCGGCCGTGTTGCGGTTCATGGCGGTTTCGAGGGCCGATGACCCGGCGCCGTCTTCCCAGTAGGGGGTCCAGTCGCCCGTAACCTCCGGCAACTGATCTCCATATTTCTCTTCAAAAGCGCTGAAGGCCTCGCTGGTCGACGAGATCACAAAGCGTGGCCACTCATGCCGCTCATTCCAGCTTTTCACAAAGTCGCAAATCTGCGGCTCGGGCACCGCATTATCGCCGTGTCCGCTCCAGCGCATGTAGGCGATGTCATAGGGATAGTCGAGTTTGTCGAGCTCGGCGAAAAAATCGGCGGCATGCTTGTCGTTGAGCTCGGGAATGGTGTGCGACCAGGCATAGCCCTTATACGGTATCCATACCAGCACCTTCTCTTTGCCTGAGGGTGAAAGCCAGTAAAAGGGACGGTTCTCCCAGCGCACCAGGATGTCGCCGATCCGGTCAAAATAGTTTGGCGCCACCGAGAAATATTTGATTCCGGCCTGTGCCATCGCAGTGACCGTGCCCCAGGTGTAGCCGGGCACATCGCTGATCATGGCGGCATCCACGGTAACGCCCGCCTCGTCAGCCATTTGGGTGCCGAACCTGAACAGTCTGAGCAACTCTTCAGGACGGCAGAGTCCGGTTAATTCATTGAGATACATCCCGTTAAGGGAGATTTGTTCGGATTTCAACGATTCAAAAAAAAGCCTCTTCTCATCCTCGCCCAGCCGGTTCAGGTAGAGATCTGCTGCCCAGCCCACCTCGATGTTCCATACAAAGCGCGATCCCTCGGGATAATGTGCCGTTTCGCGGGCGAATCTGATCCCTTCGATGAGGTTCTCAACCTGCTTATCTTCAATTTCGGTCTGCAGGTCGGTATATCCGATGTCGGTATGTGAATGGGGCAGGATATAGATGGTGCGGTGCGCTGTCGGACTCACCGGGATCATCCGGCTGACGACCGATTTTCCGTTGCTCCTGAGTGCAGACTCGACATCCCGGTTAACGGTTATTTCCGGAATCGTTGCGTGGTAGGTCTGGATGCCGGGCAACAACATTGTTTCGCTGATCACGCCTCCGTTGAACCACCATTCGACCTTTTTGGGTTCGCCTGCATATTTGACCGTCATCGCCAGCCGCTGAACCAGCCGGTCGCTTTCGCGGATGATCACCGGATCAACCGAGCAGTGGCTCATTTCGATAAATCCTGTAACAGGAACCAGCCGGATATTGGCCGGTGCCTGAAGACTCAGGGCATCGTAGAGAAACCAGCTGCCTTTCGAATTGAGGATTTCAATCTCATTGGCGCCCTGCTTCAGGATATGAGACGGAAAGCTCACCTCGATGCGATTCGGACTCCCCAGCTCAGGATGACCGTTGATGGATTTGTCGCCACCGCCCGGTTTAAGCTGCCGTTCAAAGA
>CAYGOU010000343.1:0-2866 GCA_964351455.1 uncultured Porphyromonadaceae bacterium | reverse complement strand
CGAGTGACGAGTGACAAGTGACGAGTGACGGGTGACGGGTGACGGATGACGGATGATTTAATCGTTTTCCTTTCATAACAATCAAATGAAAAACAACCGGAACCTCTCTGCTTCGCTGATTCTTTTGTTCATTGCCTCTGCGGTCGGGCTGAATGGTACTCTGCTCAAGGCTCAGTCCCTTGTCTCGGGGAACATGGAGATCACCCACTCTGCCAGGGGCATTGCCTCGATCATATGTTTGGATGATCCCCACAGAGCCAACCTTCTTGACGGCACCCTGGGAAACCCGGTTGTCAGGTACCGGATCGGTCAGGGCGACTGGCTCGACCTTTACCGCGACGAAACCCGTATGAGCCGGATCCCGGCTCCGGAGAGAGAACTGCTTTACGAAGACTACATTGAAGGCATGCCCCTCAGGATGGAGCAAAAGTTCAGTCTCGGTGAAGGCCGGCTCGACTGGCTGATCTCGATCGAATCGATGATGGAATTCCCTGTTACGATAGGAGACCTCGCCATTCCGATTCCCTGGCGCCGTCCACAGGGGGAGGAGCCAGAATACATTTTTGAACAGTGCTTTACCAAACATCACTTCATATCCGGGCACGGCTCGTTCATCTATTTTACCAGGGCTTCTGGAATGCCACCCTATCTGCTGGTGACCACCCTGCCGGGCACGCGGCTCGAATATTTCACAGCCGGAGGAGGTGGCTACCTGGCCTACGTCAACTCCGGGTTAAGCGGACATGCTGAAACCCGCGGAAGTTGGAGGCAGGAGCACACCTTCGGTGAACTGGCACCGGCCGGACAAGATGGAAGCAGACTGACTGTGGGATTCAGGTTTCAGTGGGCTGATTCGTATGATCATTTGAGGGAATTGCTTTACCGTGAAGGGCTGTTTGACATCCGCGTGGTTCCGGGCATGACCATTCCACAGGATCTGAGCGCACGAATCTCGCTTCATACCCAAAACCGGATCGACTCAATTGTTGCCGAATACCCCGACTTCACCTCCCTCCGGTATCTCGGCACAAAACCTGACCATCACCTGCAATATGAGATCTCCTTTGCAAAGCTGGGTGAAAACCGGCTTACGGTGTGGTACAACGGGGGACTATCAACTCACCTTGAATTCTTCTCATGTGAGCCCCTCGAAACCCTCTTCAAAAAGAGAAGCTCCTTCATCGTAAATCATCAACAGCATCGCGACTCAACCAAATGGTACGACGGACTCTTTTCGGTATGGGACATGCGGGAGGCCGTGCTTCGCGGTCCTGATAACACCGACGGCTTCGACCACTGGTGGGGTTATGTACTTGCCTGCGATGACCCTGCCCTTTGCAAGGCTCCCTTTGTCGCAGCCAAAAACGTAGTGTTTCCGGATGCGAATGAAATCTCGGCTGTAGAGTATTACCTCGAGCATTTTGTCTGGGGTGGCCTCCAGCGAACCGACCTTGAACAACCTTACCCTTACGGCATATACGGGACCCCCAACTGGATGGTCAACCGCGATCCCCTGCTCAGGGCAGGGGTAAAGAATAGAAACCTCGATAAGATGAACATCTGGAGATCATACGACTATCCTCATATGGTCATGCTCTATTACCATATGTATCAGATCTCAACTCTTTATCCACATCTTACCCGTTATCTGTCTGCTGAACAATACCTTGAAAGAGCCTACCAGACCGCCCGGGCCTATTTCACCTATCCCTACGAGATTCTTCCCTGGTACGAAACCTACAAATGGGGCTGCTACAATGAACTGGTAATCCTGGATGTGATCGAAGCCCTCAAAGCCGGCGGACGCAGCGATGAAGCGCACTTTCTTCAGCAGGAGTGGGAAAAGAAGGCCAAATACTTCATCTACGACGATGAGTATCCTTTCAGAAGCGAATACAGCCTTGACCGCACCGCCTTCGAGTCAAGCTATGCTCTGGCAAAGTATGCAACCCTGAATCCCATGCAGCCCGACACCAATCTCTGGTACGACAAGAAGCTTCAAAAATGGTGGTCACACCCCGAAGTTAAGCCGGATCATGCCCGCGACTTCATGGAGCGCCAGCTTATGGGGGGACTTGCAGTGCGGGGCTGGCTTGAGACCAGCTATTATCTGCTCGGCGCTGATTTCACCTCCAGCTCCGACGGGGGATCCCTAAGCTATATGGCCAACATGGGAGGCTGGGGCATACTGGATTACGGTCTGAACTTCACTGAGGATTCAGACGACTGGCTACAGCTCGGATATGCCTCGTACCTGAGCCACTGGGCCCTCATGAACAGTGGAACACCCGAATCCGGTTACGGATACTGGTATCCGGGTGAGGCCAACGACGGAGCCAGCGGCTGGAGCTTCAACACCTCAAAATGGGGAAGGGCATGGATCCGAAAAGATGTTCCGCGGGGCGCCTGGCCCTATGACGGAGAGATTGACCTGGGTTACGGAGCCTCGACCCGGATGGCCACCACCATCCTGACGCACGATTCGATTTTTGGCTGGTTGTGCTATGGCGGGAAACTTTCAGAAAGCGTCAACCATTTTCTGGTCATCCCCAGAGACGGCCTTCGCAAGCGCTTTGCGGCCGTTTTTCATGACAACAGGATAATGGCTGAACTGAACAGGGACGGATTTGCCAAAGAGAAAGAAATCCGGATTTCAAAGGACCTGAAGGAGATCTCTTTTACCATTGAAAACAGAACAGGCGACACGCACCCGACCACCCTCACCCTGTCGACTCCCTACCTGTTGAATACCAATAGCTTAAAAAACATTAAAATCCTGACAAAAAGCAGATTCAGACTGGTAAAAAATCAACCGAATCTCGTCATATTTGAGCTGGAGGTCACCGATCCTGAAACATTGGTGAAG
>CAYGOU010000342.1:0-2869 GCA_964351455.1 uncultured Porphyromonadaceae bacterium | reverse complement strand
GCACAGTGATCACCTCCAGCAGCTCTCCCGAATCCAGCAGGTAATTCCGTCTGAAAGACTCGGGCGACATCTCAACCCTGGGGAGCGTTGCTTCAAGGCTCCTCCAGGCTCCCGACTCATGATCCCTGACCTCTACCTGCACATCGCGAAGTGCCATGAAGGGATGGGCCCAGACTTCATCGATTCCACCGCCCTCTTTGCCCATCACCAGGATGCGTTCGCCGGCAATATCCCACAGGTTTTTATCTCCATGGGGATTTTGGAGGGCAATGTCAGAGGGGCTCAAATCCCATTTCACCGACGACGGAACATCCAGCGGAGGCAATGAGAACTCCCTTCCGGCCACACTGCCGGGCGTGAAGTCCCAGTGCCGTACCGGAGTCTCCGACGGATAGCCGCTCAGGTACCTGAAGCAGTTCTGCATGAACAGTTCGAGATGTGTGCGGTTGTAATTGCCGGTGGCAAAATCCAGGTATGCACCGATGGCCAGCACACGGCCCTTGCCAAGCCGGTATTCGGTCATCAGTTTGCTGTTCTCGTGCAGAAAGATGTAGGCCCAGTCGATGCCCACCACCTGGCCATCGGGAACGGCATCGCCGAACCATCCCACACGGCGCACTTCAATATCTTCCTTGGGAGCAAGCACATAGGCTCCTCCCAGCAGACCGTCGAAAACCGGATGGGACCTGAAGGCGTGCCAGCCCATCTTGCGGCCATATCCCTGATCCACCGCTTCGACTCGGGTGGCAGTGGGAGCAGTCCGTTCCAGTCCGAAGTATGGGAGCAGCCTCATGGCATCCAGCGACAGGATAAGGTTTCCGCCGCGCTCAACATAACGCTTGATCGGCTCTCCCAGATAGAGGTAAATGCTTTCCGGATCCAGCAGCGAGTCGGGCTGGTGATACCATAAAACCGAGGGTTCGTTTGCAGGGTCCAGAAGATCCAGCTCCTCAAAACTTACCACCCGCTGTTTAAATCCCGTCTGATTCTCAAGGTAGCCTCTGGCCGCCCTCACCTCCTCCCTGGCTGAACCGGGGGTTTCAAGATAGAGGATGGTTGTGCGCTCCGACACTTCGGTTTTCATGGCACGGTCGAGCGCCTTTTCATGCCGGAGAGCCTCCTCCCAGTTCACCACATAATGCCACCAGTTGTTCAGATGACCGTCGGCGGGATTGATTCCGTAGAAATGAGGAATATGGCTGAACCACCACGACATGTATCCCAGGTGAGAGCAATCCCACTCATTGCAGTCAACCACCCTCACCAGCGTGTCGGGCAGGCTGGGATAAAAACTCCAGGCATCGGCCCGGGTTTGTACCCGGTTTTTGTTGACCCAGTCGTAATCGTGCATGCCGTTAGGCGGAAAATGGATGTTGCCTATATGGGCCCCGCCGGGGTGGGTTTTGTCGAAGCGGGTGTAAAGCTCCCAGTTGTTGGGATCGGGGGCCTCGTAATCCCAGCGGCCATAAACATGCCTCATGACCGATTCAAAGCGGTGCCCGTAGCTTTCGAGAGCCAGCGACATCTTGCGCTCGTAGTTGAGTCCCATCACCACCAGCAGTTTCTCATTCTTCGTGGTGGTGGTCGGCTCTGAATTGAGCCAGAAACCAGAAGCTCCGCAGTAATTTGACTCCCACATGCCGCCGTAGGGAAACGACCATACCCACACCTCGTGGATCTCATCGCGGTCACGCATCTCATCGAATCCGTAATGGTCGACAAATGCCTGATAGTCAAAACGGGTGCCGGTTTCCTTAAGTGTTTTCCACCCCGGCTCAAGAAGCAGTTCAACCATGGCTTCGGTCGACAACATCTCGCCGTTGTCGTTGCGTCTTGAGAAGAATCGTCCGTCATCGATCACCTTTACCACCTCATATTGCACAACTCCGTGACTCAGTCGTTCGAGTGCCTCCTCATACTCCCGGTTTAACTGACTGGGGTCGTTCCAGGTGAAGGTGTACCCCGGAGTTTTGACCACCTCATGCATCCTGCGGTTGCCAAACTGAGGCAGCACCGGATTCTGGATCACCACCGCAACGCGAACGGTGATGGGGTCGGCGGGCGGCGACTGGGAAAAGGCAGAAGGCAGAGGGGAGAGGGCAAAAATCAGGAAGAGGAGAAAGGGAAGAGGTTTCATGGGGAACTGGTTACTGGTTACTTTTCCTTGGTTCCCCCTCTCCTCCCAGGAGAGGGGGCCAGGGGGTGAGGCCTGGTTACTGGTTGCATTCATCATTCATCATTCATCATTCTTCACTGCCCCCCAC
Source organism: uncultured Porphyromonadaceae bacterium (assembly GCA_964351455.1). Classification (GTDB taxonomy): domain Bacteria; phylum Bacteroidota; class Bacteroidia; order Bacteroidales; family UBA12481; genus JAGHDB01. Next base: position 605 of record CAYGOU010000342.1, on the reverse strand, counting down.
CCTCGCGACCCTCGGATCGGTGAAGACATCGTTCTCATCGGTGCTGGATGAGCTGAACTCTGAAACCACCGCACCCTCCGGTCCTGCCTGAAACCAGTGCAAACCGTTGGTGGGAATGGTATACTGCTCACCCGGCCGCAATACGATCTCGTGCCATACCCTCAGATAAGGGAGATAGGTTTCGGGAACCCTGGCCATCGGAGAGGGGTTGGACTCCCCTTCGACGTACAGGTAGACCTCACCGTAGCGGCACCTGAAGGTTTCCATTTTACCAGGATTACCTGAATCGACAAAGGGATGCCTGTGCTCGGGACAAATCTGCCAGGGGGTCATAATCAGCTCCTTGGCACAATAGCGGTGGTTGTTTTCATACTCCACCACCTGAAGTCCGATGTTTTCAATATCCCCGACCCCCAGGTCGGTTACCTCCATCCCCTCGGCCTCTGCCGGAGTGATGACGATGGCTGCTTTGCGGAGCAAGGCCAGGGACTTCTGGCGGAAGCTCTCTCTATCTTCTCTAGTAAACATACTGGTTACTGGTTACTGGTTACTGGTTACTGGTTACTGGTTTGTCCATGCCTAAATAGCGTTGACCGTTTTTAGCC
>CAYGOU010000341.1:0-2924 GCA_964351455.1 uncultured Porphyromonadaceae bacterium | reverse complement strand
GTAAAGCAGAGACGTCGGAGTCTGCTTGGTTTTATAATGAAGGATTTGATTTTAAGGGATTTATATTTAAACCCAAAAGAAAAGGCTGTCGTAGTTGACAGCCTTGTATTGTGTTTCATCAGCGTTAGTGATGTTTGCAGTAGTGCGCAGTAGACGCATTTACCTGAGTTTCTCATATTTTTTTTGGAGTTCTATTCCTTGGTGCTGGCGATAACTGGGTCCACGGATCTCGATCTTTACGGCGTGGTGAAAGATACGATCCAGGATGGCACGGGTAGAAATAGGATCACCCAGATATTCCGCCCAGGACTTTTCTTCCACGTTGGTTGTAAAGATCAGTGGGCGGTTCAATTGGTAACGCTCATCGACCACCTTGAACAGCAGATGGGCTTCTTTGGTTAACTGGAGTTCCAGCCTGTCATGCCCCATTTCATCAATGATCAGCAAATCAGGGTTGACATACTTGCGAATGCGTTTGGGCAGATTCTTTTCAAACACCCCGCCGTTTAAATCGTTAATCAGAGTTGCACAAGTGGTATACAGCACCTTGTATCCCTTTTCGCAGGCGATCATTCCCAGAGCCTGCCCCAAGTGCGATTTGCCTACACCGCAATCCCCGATCAGCAGGAGCGATTCATGATGTTTCATAAACTCCATGGTGGAGAGATCCATCACCAGAGGTTTGCGCAATTGGGGCTGAAAACCAAAGTCAAAGTCTGAGAGCAGTTTGTATGGTCGGGGCAACCGGCTCTCACGGATGCGGTACCTGATACCACATTCCTGCTTGAGAATGGCTTCCTGGCGTAAGATCATCTCCAAAAAATCCAATAAACCCAATTGCTTTTCATGAGCCTGTTTGATGAGTTCGGTATGCTGTATGGCGAGGTTCTTTAACCCCAAGTACTCGCACAGCTGAGTGATTGTTTCTGGTTTAGTCTTCATCATCGGGGATTTGATCAAACAATGTTTTAATGGCATCGCGACCCTGGGTGTGAGTCTTCAAAAAACGCTCTATCGTTTTGATGTCATATACGCCATGCTTCATAGCACGGCCAACAGCCTTCAGGATGTCTTCGGTATAGTAATGAACCTTCAAGGCCAGTAGCGCATTGAGAGAATAAGTGGGATCCTTTTTTTGAAGGATCAGCTTTTCGACATAGGCCTCCATGACTGGCCCCATGGCTGATAAGCGTTGCTTGACCTGGGAGAGATCGAGCACCCGGCCATGGGTGTAAGTGGTCGGCAGGCCGATGTAACGGTTCGTGTCCCCTTTTTTGGCCAGGGGATGTGCGGTGAGAAGTTTAAAATCGTGGGAATAAATGATGAGTTGATCGCTGGTGACTCTCAGTGGACAACTCTTAAACAGGTGGTCGCCCGGTACAAAATAGTGATATCCCTGATAATGCACACAGGACTCCTGGTTAACCACACGGTAAACAATCAGTGAAGTGTCGTAATGGGTCGTGGGTAATGGCAACAAACAAGGCACCTCATCCACGAACATGTCGATGGGCCTTCGACGCGTGGTGCGGTGCACACGCACGTCGTTCACTTGGGTAAGCCAACTTCTTAACTGCTCTTTCAGGTCGTTTTTATCCCGGAAGATCCGGCCATTCAAAAAATTGGTTTCCAGATAATAAAACGGACGTTCTACTTTTAAGTTCTCTGTAGGCTTTCCGGGACGGATCGCCATAGGGCGAAAACCATAATGCGAAGCAAACCCCAGAAAATGACGGTTGAACATGGGTTGACCACATTCCCAGCGATCCACGCATGCCTTCTGGTTGTCGCTCTTGATCTGGCGGGGAGCCCCGTCAAAATACATAAACGCGTGAACCAGACATTCAAACAGGGTGCGCTGGGTCTTATCTTCTACCACCTCGATATACTGGCGGCGACTGTATGCCAGAATGTAGCTGAAGAAAGTCACCTTATGAGGCTTTGCTGCAGATGAGGTAAATTCAATCATGTATTCGCTCCAGTCATGCGCAGCCCGCTGTCCGGGTGCCGTCTCCACGCACCGGATTACCGGATGTCTTTTGGACGTACGTATTTTACTCACATAAACCTCAACCATGCTGATCTTTCCGGGATAACCTTTCTCAAGGATCAGTTCATAGATTCTTTTCGTGGTGATATTCCCAAACTTCTGCAGCAAATCCTGGATATGCTCTTTATGCGGATCCAGTTTGGAAGTGCGAACCTTGGGAGCTACCAAGGTACTCACTCCCTGTGTCCGCCGTCGCTCATTCTCACGAAGGATCCGCAGGATCCGATTCCTCCCACAGTGATATTCCCGCCCCAGACGTCGGATGGACCAACCCTGGCCATGATGGTAGATCACACTGTTTTCAAAAGCCTCATCTTTCATATGATTTCAATGTTTGGTGAATGATATCGGTTAACCGGCCCATGGGGGCCACTAATTCATTCATGGCAGGAAGCACAATCGCCTTTTGTTCAGCAGGCAGCTGCGCCGTGTGTTCACTTTGCAATACCCCGCCAAGGATATTTACCTGTAAACGAAGCAATTCCCTGGCCTTTAACAACCGGTTTCCGTGATCAGACAACCTACTGTCATGCAACTTGTCGCCCTGCAATGCCTGACGGATCACTTCACGACTGTGGCTGTAAAGATATTCGGCTTCCTGAGTACTTTTAGCCCTTAAAAGTCTTACTACCAGGATGGCACACTCGCGGCTGGTCAATCCCTCGGTGATGATCACATCCAAGACCTTACCCTGATTGCCACGTGGCAATTTTACCAGTTCCCTGCCATGGCTCACAGTTATGATGCCCATGCGAAGAGCATCCTGAACCTCGGGCAGCAACCGCTCGATCAGGCTTAGCCTGCGACATACCCAGCTATGACTCTGCCGTAGCACCCTGCCCACTTCTTTCTGACTAATCCCATGATCTTGTAC
>CAYGOU010000340.1:0-2930 GCA_964351455.1 uncultured Porphyromonadaceae bacterium | reverse complement strand
GCTCCAGCCCCAGATGCCCACCCTCGAGAGGTCAACGTAGGGACGCATGCGTCCCAGCTCCAGAATGGCTGCCGCCTGCTCCTCCGTTGAAAGCGGTCCCAAGCTGCCGGCGATGGCACGCCGCCAGGCCGCTCCCTTCGGAGAGGGGGTGCCGCGGTTGTCGATCGACACCACCAGATATCCGAGATCGGCAATCACCCGGTGAAAATCGGCCATGGCATGTCCCCATGAGTCGATGACGGTCTGTCCGTGCGGCTCACCATAGACGTAAATGAATACAGGATATTTGCGCGAAGGATCAAAATCCTTCGGTTTGATCATCCAGGCATCCATCACGATCCCATCCCCGATGTCGATGGTGAAAAATTCTTTGGTTTGCAGCTCCATGCCCTCAATCCTCCGGCGCAAGGCCTGGTTGTCGTTCAGAACCCTTACCACCCGGTGTTCAGGAAGCTGCACCAGTGTGGTGACCGGGGGATTTGCATCCGACGACCCGGTATGAAATGCCCAGCGTGCGTCGGGCGACAGAACATAGCTGTGAGTGCCCCTCTGTCCGGCCGGGGTGACCCGTTCGGCACTACCCGCCTTATCCAGCGAGACCCGGTAGAGCTGTTTTTGGGTGCCGGCAGCCGGTGAGGCCCCGAAGTAAAACCACCCCTTCTCCTCGTCTATTCCGAGCCGCTCAATGACATCATAGGCTCCGGGCGTAATGTTTTTCTGGTTGCGTCCATCCCTTGAACAGACCCATGCCTGCCGCCAGCCACCCTTTTCACTCAGCACCAGAAACGATTGTCCCTTCCGGATCCAGTCGAGACCGGTATTGATCCCAAAACTGGAGATTACCCAGGCGGGATCCGACTCTTCATAGATTCTTTTGACCGTACCCCCCAAAACATCGGCCAGAAAAAACTCGCGGCGATCGCGAAACCTGCTGTGTTTCTCAACCAGCAACTCACCGGTATTCGCGGTCCAGCTCACCTGTCCGAGGTAATACCCCTCGGCCGGCACCGGCACCGGCATCCAGCGGATCTCCCGACCCTGGGCATCCACCACCCCCACCCGCAGGCCGGCGATGGTCTCTCCCACCCGGGCAAAGCGCGTCTCCGTCACCTCAGGATAGCTGGGGTCAACCGGCACCAGCGACTTCCTGAATTTCACCTTCGACTGGTCGGTCTGCACAAAGGCCACCCATTGGCCATCGCCGCTCCATACTGCCCGTCCGTAAAAGACCGAGCCCGCAACCGCATCGCGGGTAAGCTGCAGGGTCTCCTCCGTGAGCATATCATAAACGAAGAGGTTACCCCCCTCGCTGAACAAAATCCTTTTGTTGTCGGGAGCGATGCTGCTGCCTCCTCCGGCCCTTACCTTCACCAGGTTTCCCGAACTCCTGTCGAGCATCCGGTAATCCGTAACACCCGTCCCGCTCCGCCGCGATCTGGACTGGATCAGAATCTGACCTCCATCCGTAGAAAGCGTAAATCCCTCGATGAAAGAATCACCTTCAGTGTCGGCAGTCCTGAGCTGCGAGGCAGAAGCCAGTTCGCGCCGCTCTCCCCCGGCGACCCCATATTCTGCCAAAACCTGCACTCCCGATCCGTTCCTTTCCAGCATCAGGTACCCCGATGCATCGGGCAGCCAGGTGGCGTTGAAACCGGTGGCACCAAATTGGTTGCCCTCGTATATTGCCCGCAACCGCTCAACGGTCTCCTGCGGTACCTCGATGGGACGGGTTGGCGAATTGCCGGCGGTCGACTGGCAAAAACCGCGGTTGCTTAAGCCTGCCAATGATATCAGCAGGGCGGTCAGGGTGAAGAGGGTGGTCGTGGCTTTCATGGTATATCCTCTGAAATTTTACATGATGATTCAATCCGGGAGGCCGGAGCTTAAAACTAAGCGCAAAGAGGCCATAATTTGCCCTCTTTCTTGACTGGTTGGTGTATTATTTTGGATTAACGCGGGCGGTGCGAGGTGTGTGGACCCGATTCATCAATTACACCGGTCACATATTCAGCCGGGGTGATGTCGAAGCCGGGGTTAAAAACGCGCTGAACCGGATAACGGTTTACAGTTTTAGGATTTAGGTTCAGGATCACCTCGTCGGTTGAGCGTTCTTCGATTGGGATCTGCTTGCCGGTGGGCAGGGTTTTGTCAAAACTGGATGTCGGGACTGCTACCCAGAAGGGTATGCCGTAGTGGCGGGCGGCAAAGGCCTTGAGGGAGGTCCCCACCTTGTTGGCCACATCTCCGTTGGCGGCAATGCGATCGGCGCCCACGATCACCAGGTCGACATCGCCCCGCTCCATGACGATTCCGGCGGCGTTGTCGACGATCAGGGTGCACGCAACCCCCTGCTCCTGCAGCTCAAACATGGTGAGGTCGGCCCCCTGGTTGCGCGGCCTCGTTTCGCTCACCCACACATGCACCGGGATGCCCCTCTCCTGCGCCACATAAACCGGTGCCAGGGCCGTGCCCCAGTCGACACATGCCAGCCACCCGGCGTTGCAATGGGTCATCACCTGCACCGTGCGTCCCGTGCGGTGATACACCTCCTCTAAAAGCCGGCACCCATGCTCGCCGATGGCCCTCGACCGCTGAAGCTCCTGCTCGCGGATGGCAAGAGCGGAGGAGAGGGAGGTTGCAGGTTGCGGGTTGCGGGTTGCAGGTTCCCCCTCTCCCCTGGGAGAGGGGGCTAGGGGGTGAGGTGCAGGTTGGAGCATGGTTTCGACGGCCCAGCGGAGGTTGATGGCGGTGGGACGGGTGTTGAGGAGGGCTTCTACGGCCCCCGGGTTGAAACCCGGGGTTACTGACGGGCCAGCCATGACCCCCGGGTTGAAACCCGGGGTTACTGATGGGTCATCCTCGAACCCTTGCCGGGGGCTGAAGCCCCGGGCAAGGGCGATTCCGAATGCGGCGGTGACGCCGATCAGGGG
>CAYGOU010000339.1:0-2957 GCA_964351455.1 uncultured Porphyromonadaceae bacterium | reverse complement strand
AGTGAAGATAGTCTGGTTTCTGCTGCAGCCGTCAATGCCATTGAAAAGGTCTTTCAGGTGAACTACCAGGAAGGAAAAGAAGTCTGGCTCAAGCGCATTTGCAAGCTCAGCACGCCAGCTGGATGTGAGTTGTTTTCAGACGGCGCAGATCGTATGTGGGAAAAATATGTGGATGCCAAGTCAGTGGTCACAGCTGCCACGCAGGCAGTGGAAAAGGTAGCAGACAACGGTTCCGAGCAAGTATGGCGGATGACCATAACGCTATCTTCCCCTCTACCAGGTAGCAATAAAACCCAGGACACGGCGTATATTGTTCTCGCGAAAACGGAAAGCGGTTGGAAGTTTGATCGTTTCCTGATGGAGGCGGAAATCAATGCCATCCTCGATCGTGAAGGAACTCCCACCACAACTGTAGAAGAAGGAAAGAAGTAGTGAAAAGATTTTTCCTAATCATTGTTGTATTGTCCTTGCTCATTCCATCAGCTGTTTATGCTCAGGGTAACGATCCCTGGTCTGAGGTCTTTCAACCAGACGGCAACCTGAATCCTGATTTGATTGACCTGGGAGTTACTACTGAACATCCCGACTGGATGTCGATTGAACTACCCTTTGGGCAATCGCTTGACCTCGATGCTAATTACCATCGCTACCAGACCCCCAGTGGGAACATTGTTGTCATGCCTTCTGCTTCAACTTTGTTCTTTATGGCCATGAATCCTCAGGAAAGTGGCCTAACAAGCTCTTATGGATCTCTGGGCAATGGGTACGGTAGCCTGATCTCTTTTCTCGGTCTGGCAGCCGGCGATAACCTGGATTGGAACCGGATACAGGCAGAACACCCGGAATATACCAGCCCGGATCAATTCTGGGGTGCTGTTCTTAATGGAAATCAGGATGTGTGGACCTATTTCTCCGGGTGGGGATTCATCACCAATCTGTTGCAGATGACCTGGAATGATGGGGCTCTGCGTTCCTTGTACTTGCTATACCTAAATGGCACACAAAATTGTGCAAGCATTCCGGGTGGTTGTTCGGGAGTAGTCACTCCACCTCCACCTCCTCGGGAATGTCCTGATCCGAGTGTAGCCATGCAGCAGCCTGTGCTGACCATCCAAAAGACTGCTCCGAATAATCCACTGGTCGTTGGGCAAGATACTGAAACCCGGCGCGGAGCAGATATTCAAGCCAGGGTGACAGTTCTTCCAGTAATCTTCACCTGGTATGAACCCATCTACGAGGAACGAGATGTTTGCCGATCAGCTAATGCCGGGGAAACCCCGAACTGCAAAACGGGTTCTAGATCAACCATCAATGATGGAGTCTCTGATACGGAGATGGTATTCAAGGAATGCCGGATGCATGTAGAACATCTACCAGATGCAGTTGCTTCCTTACAAGCAACCGCCGCCCTGGATGCCGCCAGTCAAGATTGGATTACAGGCAAACTGGGTCAAACGCATTATGAAGCTTACATTCACCAAGCAAATTTCACTCTCATTCCGGGAATAGGATCATGGACGAGGGGATGCGATGGTAGTGGAACCTGTACGGCAACCGGACAGGCACTTCGAGTTCCATTTGCAGATCCGGGAACCTTCAACTTGCGTTTGGACGTGGTTACCACGGGGACACGCTTCCGGGGTATTCCGATCACACAACCGAGACTTGTAGGGATCGATGGAGCGATGAAAGTCTATGTAAATCTACCGGCGTTGGTGCCATAAAAGGTCAATGTGCAGATTGTATGGATAGCGGTCGGTGTGTTGCTGACAGTCTTCCTAGGTTTCATGGCAGTCGTTTATCTGTTGTTGGTTATTGGTCTGTGGTGTCCAAGTAATGATTATGACGAGTAAGGAGGTAGTGGTTTATGACAGATTATTTTGTTGTCTTTGGGGATTTCCTCGCAGCACTGCCTACTTACTTATTGAATGGTGTACTGGCAACTGTCTACTGGCTTGGTGAATCCGGAGCTGCCCTGGTAAGCATTCTTTGTGCAGGTTTGATCATTCGCTTTGTTGATCAACGAGTGCAATCCAGGGCAGCTTTCCGACCTGGCCGTAGTGGACGGGAGGCGGCTACTCCGGATTTATACACTGCACAGATCACCACGGCAATCATCTTGGTCATGTGGGTAATCAGCCAGTGGGGAATGGGTGCACCAGTTCCCTGGCTGGGTGCAGCGATGTGGTTGGCCGGTACCATCATTGTTCTTCTAGTTCACATGCAAGAGCACACCTTGCTTTGGAATATGAAATCAGGCATTGCGATTTATTCCTTGGCCGTCATTGGCAGCCGGCTTTACCTGGCATACACCGCTCAATTATCAGCAGATCAGTGGGCTGCCCTGATCGGTACTTCAGAAAGCGCTGCGGCTGTAATTGCCAATACTCGCGGTAATGTAACCACGATTATTTTATGGGCTTTGTGGTTGGTAATCCCGTTGGGTTACTTCGCGATGTTACTGCAGCAGGTCTTGATCAACCCGATGTCATTGGTCAATCCACTGGCAGGAGCCAGTGAGTTGATCAATCGTTATCGAACCAGAAGATAGGGTGATAGATGAAACCAGCACACAAATTCGTGAGCTTGCTTGATTTATTACTCTACCTTTTTAGGTGAGAGTTTTATGAACGTTGGTTGGTTTTTCAAACGTCAGATTTTATTTCAACGATTGGAGGTCAATATGTCACAACTGATGGATTTGCTGCGTGGACCTGCTTTAGGAGTGATTTCTATGATCATCTTGATGGCAGGCGTCCTCATCATCACTGCATTTGCGGCGCTGATTGCCCAGATGAGTCTCTTGTTCCGGCTTCGGACCTGGAATTCTTCAGAAAAGCGAAGTGAAACAGGGAAAGAAGCTTACCCGCAAGAATCCTATGAGCAACGTTGCTCAGCTTGCGAAAACCAGCAGGTAGCATCCCAAAATCGCCAAAGCTCACCATCGGAACATCCCC
>CAYGOU010000338.1:0-2960 GCA_964351455.1 uncultured Porphyromonadaceae bacterium | reverse complement strand
GGTGCATATCCATCGCGGAATGCTTCGGCCGCATCGGTGCTGGTGACGTACACGACCCGGTCGCCTGAGGCTGCCAGCCGCTGCGGATCTGCGGCCACCAGCGGCTCACCGGTGCTCCGGCCCTCTGATGAGACAGGCTGCACCAGGTAGAGCCTGCATCCGTGAAGCTCCTTAACCTTTCTCGAGGCCCAGACTACGCCGGTTACAACGCCCAGTTTCATTCGGGGGAGTTCAGGGTGTGGGTAATCTGAACCTCATCGACGATGGCCAGTACCACTGCATCGATGGGGGCATTCCGGGTGGTTTCAGTCATGCGCGCCGAGGATCCGTACGAAAGCAGCACCAGGTCGCCCTCGCCGGCCTGAACCGCGTCGGCGGCAACATGGTAGCTCTTCAGCGGTTTGCCCCGGTGGTCAACCTCGCGGCATAACAGCAGCTTCTTTCCTGAAAGATTGGGATCCTTCTGGGTTGAGACCACCGTGCCGATCACTTTGGCGAAGATCATGGTCCTATTTGTTGAAAATGGCACCAAGTTCCTCTACCGGTCGCGGCACGATCAGTTGCGAGATCACCTCGCCCACTTTTGAAGCGGCCTCAACGCCCGCTTCAACGGCTGATTTTACGGCGGCTACCTCTCCTTCAACCACGAACGAGCAGTAGCCACTGCCCACCTTGCGCCACTCAACCAGTTCAACATTGGCTGATTTTACGGCGGCGTCGGCGGCCTGAACGAGACAGGCGTATCCCCTGGTCTCTATGATTCCGATTGCATTTTTTACTGACATGATGGGTTCTCCTTAATTTTTTGATTAAACAAATCTGAGTGCCTGGTGCGTCATGATGCGGCGCTTCCTGACAAAATCGAGCGGAGTGGTGATGCCCTCTCCGGTGGGTGTTGCGATGGTGTGTGAAAAGTAGGCTTCGCCTGTATCCCCGCCATTTCCGCGGAGGGTGCCTCCATTGATGGTTACGATGCTCGAGTCGAATTCACGGGCGAAGCGGGTGGCCCGGTTCATATCCCGGGTGTAGACACTGGCGGTGTGCTTAAAGTGATGCTCAGCCTTTATGGCAGCCTGTACTCCCTCCTTGAAATCCTTCACTTTCACCACCGGGATGCAGCAGGTCATCTGCTCAGCCAGCACCCAGGGATGATCGGCACCGGTTTCACCAAAGAGCATCGGCACTTCAGCGGGAATGTTCAGGTTGATGGATCGGGCCAGGAACTGCGCGCTCTTGCCCACATGCTCGCGGCTGATGATCCAATGCTTGCCCTCCTGTTTCAGGGCTTTCCTGCCAAGTTCATCCATCTGGCGGTTGCTGAGACGGTAGTTGCCGGCTTTCTGAAACTCCTGCATGAAGGCTTCATACACCTGCTCAACCACAAAGATCTCCTTCTCGGCGATGCAGAGCACATTGTTGTCGAAGCTGGCGCTGTCGGTGATCTCCCGGGCGGCCAGTTTCAGGTCGGCCGTTTCATCGATGAGCACCGGGGGGTTACCCGGACCTGCGGCAATTGATCTTTTCGGATAGCTGAGCGCCAGGTCAACCACCATCGGTCCTCCCGCCACGGCCAGCAACATCACCTTATCGTGACCAAACATCACCTTTGCGGTTTCGAGGGTCGGCTCCTTGACACAGGTGGCCAGGTTTTTCGGGGCGCCGGCCTGCTGCATGTACTGGTTGGCCAGTTGAATGACCCGGGCGTTGACCCGCTTTGCGACGGGGTGGGGGTTGAATACCAGGGCGTTGCCTCCCAGAACCTGCATGATGATGCTGTTGATCATCACCGGTCCGGGATGGGTGCTCGGCGTGATATTGCCGATCACCCCGTAGGGTGCCCATTCATCCACGGCCAAGCCGTTTTTGCCCGACCATGCCCGGGGTTGAAGGTATTCAGCACCGGGAGTGTGTTTCGCAGCATTCACATACTTGGCAATTTTGTGATCCACCCGTCCCATGCCGGTCTCTTCAACGGTCATGGCAGCCAGCTCCTCCTTGTGGTCGAGGGCCATCTGCCTGACTGCATCGCTCATCCTCTTTTTGCATTGCATGCTGCGCTCCCTGATCTCGAGAAAGGCTTCGTGTGCGGCATTCACGGCATCGTTCATGTCGTTGAACACACCCCCTCCGTCGCCCTGGCTGCCGGCTTTGGTGGCCACCACCTGCCTCACCACCTTCTCGACCAGCTCCCTGAGTTGCACATCCGAAACATCCACGTTCATGGCGGGTCAGTTTACCGGGTTGACTTTTTCTCTTTCTTGATCGGTTCAAGCGGAAAGGTTGGCGACAATTTGTCGGCCGGCCTGGGGATGATCACCTCCGACTCTACCGATCCGATCTGTGATGCGGCCTGTACGCCCGCTTCAACCGCTGCTTTCACAGCGGCAACATCTCCGATCACCACGATGCACACCCTGCCGCCACCCACCTTTATGTAGTGACCCAGTTTGACATTTGCTGATTTCACGGCTGCGTCGGCTGCCTGAATGGCCGGGGTAAATCCCAGCGTTTCAATCATTCCTAATGCTTCATTCATGATTTGGTCCTCCTATTTTTTCACACCAATCAGTTCAAACACATCTTCATGCGCCGAGGGGATGATGTTGGTGCAAACCAGCTCCCCTACCTTTGCCGCAGCCTCGGCACCCGCATCCACGGATGACCTAACCGCCCCGACTTCGCCGCGTACCATGATGGTGACGTAGGCTCCTCCGATCTCCACTCTCTGAACAAACTCAACGTTTGCCGTTTTGAGCATGGCATCGAGGGCCTGAACCGCACCGGTGTTGCCGCGAGTCTCAACGAAACCTAAAGCGACTCCATTTGCCATAATGATTCTTTTTAAGATTTATAAATGATGTTCAAATTGTTTCTTCTTATATAATCCCGCGCTCCCGGTGTCAACACCGTCTTAGCGGGAATGATGATTTCACGCACCATCGGATTGATCCGCTTCAGCC
>CAYGOU010000337.1:745-2962 GCA_964351455.1 uncultured Porphyromonadaceae bacterium | reverse complement strand
GTTTAAAGGCCATCAAAAATCCCGGAGAAATAGAGGGCTTAAGAGAGGTGATGGTTAAAGATGGCATTGCCTGGGTGAGGCTTTGGAAATGGCTTGAGGAGTGCATGTCTGCGGGGAACTATCCCGATGAATGGAGAGTTGCTTTGAAAATTGCTGAATTCCGTTCAGAGCAGGAGGGATACCTGGGTGAAAGTTTTCATCCGATTTCGGCCTGGGGCTGGCATGGTGCTGTGGTGCATTATGCCGTAACACCGGAAGAGGCACTGACTCTCAGACCCGACGGTATATTTCTCCTGGATACCGGAGGTCATTTCTACCAGGGTACCACCGACACCACCCGCACCTTTGCCCTGTCAGAGCCCAGTCAGCAGCAAAAACAGGATTTCACACTGGCTCTGAAAGGAACCCTTGGCGTTTCAATGCTGAGATTTCCAAAAGGCACCAAGGGATACCAGATGGATATCATGGCCCGCAAGGCTTTATGGGATCATGCCATGAATTATGGGCACGGCACGGGACATGGAGTTGGTTTTCTGCTAAGTGTGCATGAGGGTCCGCAGACCATCGGCACCTCCGCCTCGGGGTACATGCAGGTAACCATGGAGCCGGGAATGGTGACCACGGTTGAGCCGGCGATCTACCGGGAGGGACAATATGGCATGAGAACCGAAAACATGACCCTGGTCATTGAGGATGAAACCAATGAATTCGGTACCTTTTACCGCTTCGAAACCCTTACAGCCGTGCCGTTTGACATATCGCTCATCGCCCGGGATCTCCTCCAGCCGGAGGAGATTTCCTGGATCAACGCTTACCATGAGAAGGTTTTCAACCTCCTATCTCCCCGGCTTTCTCGAACTGAGTCAGACTGGCTTAAGCACAAAACCATAAAAATATGAGCGCATGAGCCTGCTGATCACCAACATCCGTCAACTGCTGCAGGTTAGGGAAGATTCGGTTCCCTTTGTTTCAGGAAGTGATATGCAGAATCTTCCCATGCTCAAAAATGCTTACCTGCTGACTGAAGGTGACCGGATCCTTGATTGGGGGCCCATGGCTGACTGTCCCGAACCGGATGCCCGTGTGATAGATGCTTCTGGCAGGGTGGTCATGCCCTCGTTTTGTGATTCGCACACCCACCTTGTTTATGCAGGAAGCCGTGAAACCGAGTTTGTTGGAAAAATCCGGGGGCTCTCCTATGAGGAGATCGCCCGGCGTGGCGGGGGCATCAACAACAGTGCCCGAAGGCTCAGAGAGGTGAGCGAAGAGCAACTCTATGCTGAATCCATGGAGAGGGTCAATGAAATCATTGGCTTCGGAACCGGAGCGGTGGAGATAAAAAGCGGGTACGGACTGAACACCGATGCAGAACTGAAAATGCTCAGGGTCATCCGGCGTATCCGGGAGACTTCGCCCCTTACCGTTCGATCAACTTTTCTGGGAGCCCATTCAGTTCCTGAAGAGTTTAAAAACCGCAGAACAGAATATGTCGACCTGATCACACAAGAAATGCTGCCAAAGGTCGCCGAAGAAAAACTTGCCGATTTTGTCGATGTATTTTGCGACCGTGGATTCTTTACGGTGGAGGATACCGAAAGGATTCTCGAAGCTGCTGAGAAGTTTGGTTTGAGGCCCAAAATCCACGCCAACGAGCTTGATTATTCGGGAGGCATACAGACCGGGGTCAAATTCAAGGCACTCTCGGTCGACCATCTGGAGTGCACCGGAGATGACGAGATATCGGTATTGCGGGGTTCGGGAACCATGCCAACCCTTCTTCCGGGAGCAGCCTTTTTTCTCGGACTCGACTGGCCGCCGGCCAGAAAAATGCTTGAAGCAGGATTGCCACTGGCCCTTGCTTCGGATTACAATCCAGGTTCATCCCCTTCGGGTAACATGAAACTGGTCCTTTCACTTGCCTGCATTGTCCTTAAAATGCTTCCTAAGGAGGCCATCAATGCCGCCACACTGAACTCGGCGTACGCCATGGGGGTAGAGAAAGAATTGGGTAGCATTACCAGGGGAAAGAGAGCCAATCTCCTGATTACAAAGCCTGTGCCCGGATTTGAATTTCTACCCTATGCCTACGGATCAAACCTTATTGACCAAATAATTCTTAATGGAAAACTGCTTCAATAACCCTGCCTGCCATGAATAAAAAACTCATCGAATGCGTTCCCAATTTCAGCGAAGGAAGAGACATGAACGTGATCCGGC
>CAYGOU010000337.1:0-735 GCA_964351455.1 uncultured Porphyromonadaceae bacterium | reverse complement strand
AGATTGAATCGGTTGAAGGAGTCAAACTGCTCGACGTTGATCCGGGCAAAGACACCAACCGAACCGTCGTAACCTTCGTCGGGGAGCCTGATGCTGTGATCGAGGCGGCTTTCAGGGCAATGAAAATGGCCTCCAGGGTGATCGACATGCGCAAGCACAAGGGAGAGCACCCCCGTTTTGGTGCAACCGATGTTTGTCCGCTCGTACCCATTTCAAACATCACCATGGAGGAGACGGTGGAGTATGCCAGGAAGCTGGCCGAGAGAACCGGCAGGGAACTTGGTATTCCGGTTTATTGCTATGAATTTGCGGCATTTCATGATAATCGCAGAAACCTGGCCAATGTAAGAAGCGGTGAGTATGAGGGATTGAAGGAAAAACTTGCAGATTCAGCATGGAAGCCCGATTTCGGACCGGCTGAATTCGTTCCTCAGACCGGTGCCGTTGCAATCGGAGCGCGAAACTTCCTGGTTGCATACAATATTAACTTAAACACCACCTCTACCCGCAGGGCAAATTCGATTGCCTTTGATGTCAGGGAGGCAGGACGGGTGCTTAGGGAGGGTGATCCGGTGACAGGGAAAATTGTTAACGGTGCCGACGGTCAGCCGGTCAAGGTGCCCGGAACCCTGAAACGGGTCAAGGCAATTGGCTGGTTTATTGAAGAGTACGGTATTGCACAGATCTCAATGAACCTGACCGACATCTCGGTGACCCCTGTACATACAGCCTTTG
>CAYGOU010000336.1:0-2971 GCA_964351455.1 uncultured Porphyromonadaceae bacterium | reverse complement strand
TCGGTATCCTGTTGACCATATGGATCGTGAAGAAGCACCTCTATTATGTGCCCGGGTGGATGAAAAAACTAGATAAATCAAAACAGGCTTATGGAGGGAAAGATTAGATATGCTGATTTTGGAGATGCTGAGCTCATTGCCGGTTTTCAGGTAAAGATGGCATTGGAAACGGAGCAACTTGAACTTGATCCGGAGGTGGTGAAACTGGGGGTTACATCTGTTCTGAACGATTCTTCAAAGGGTTTTTACCTCGTTTTTGAAGAGGCTGGCCGGGTTGCTGGCTGCCTGATGATCACAAAGGAGTGGTCTGACTGGAGAGCCCGATGGGTATGGTGGATACAATCCCTGTATGTGCTTCCCGGGCTGCGGCAGAAGGGAATCTTTAAAAGGATGTACGATTACCTGATTTCGGTTCTTGAGCGTGATCCGGATGTTGCGGGTATCCGGTTGTATGTTGACCGAACCAATATCCGGGCCCGGAAGGTTTATGAGGCCATCGGAATGAATGGAGAGCACTATCAGCTTTTTGAGTGGATGAAGGGGTAAACGGCAAGCAGGTTGCTGGTTACGAGTTACTGGTTGCAGGTTGCAGGTTGCAGGTTGCAGGTTAGGGTTTTAATCGGATCAGGGTTATGCCGTCGAAGAGGGGAAGCAGCAGGTTGTCGACACGCGGATCGTCCATGACATGCCGGTTAAACCGCTGCACGCCTCTGGTAAAGTGATCTCCTGAAGCGGGATTCTCTTCAAAAACCTTTCCTCCCCATAGGGTGTTGTCTGCAATAATGAATCCCCCGGGATTCATGTTTCCCATGACGGCATCGTAATAATCAATATACTGGTCCTTGTCTCCGTCGATGAAAGCAAGGTCAAATCTTTTATCCGGCAGGGGTAGGATTTGCAGGGCATCCCCGATATGCAGGTTGATGCGTTTTTTTTGTGGGGATCGGTCAAACCATTCACGGGCCCTGACCGCCAGTTCGTCATTGATTTCAATGGTATCAATGGTTGCTCCGTTCTGAAGAGCCGCTGCCATCGAAAGGGTGCCATAGCCTGTGAAGGTGCCGATTTCAAGCACTGCGAAAGGTCTGACCATGCTGACCACCATTTCAAGAAACTTGCCCATAGAGGGATCTGAGCTTCTGCGCGGATGGTAAACATTTACATAGGTGTCACGAAAGAGTTCAGCCAAAAGTGGATCCTGAGGCTTTGTATGGCTCTTGCAATACCCGTCAAGCCCGGGGTGACTCAATCCGCTCTCCTTGAAAAACCGGCTCATAGGTAAACCAATTGACTCAAGGATCCTGGATCCAGCACCAGGTTGGCGGTATCCATCAGATCATCGGCTGTAATAGCTTCGATTTTCTGGCTTATGCTGATGAGCGACTCAAAACGGTCGAAGAGAAGAATCGATTTGCCAAGGGTAAAGAGAAGGTTCTCCTTGTTAGCGGTTGACATGGCAATCTGACCAAGTATCTGGTTCTTAGCTCGCCTGAGCTGCACAGATCCCAGTCTTTGATTTCTTAGTTTGTCAAGCTCCTTGTTTACCAGATGGATGCATTTTCCGAGTTTCTCCTTGTCGGTCCCAAAGTATATGGTCAGCACCCCGGTGTCGGTGTATGGGGTATAGGTTGACTCAATATTGTATGCGTAACCATGTTTCTCACGAAGCGACATGTTGAGACGTGAGTTCAGGCCCTGTCCTCCCAATATATTGTTCAGCAAAATGAGGTTCATCCGGCGGGGTTCCAGGGCATGAAAGGCCAGGTTCCCCATGATGCAATGAGCCTGGTAGGTTTGCAGGTTTTTTGTTTCAATCACCTGTTGGTACGACTGAAAGGCTGATCTTCCGAACCTCCTCGGGTTTTCGGGTATTTCACCGAAATATTTCTCAACCAGCCGGGTTAGGCGACCGAAGGATATGTTACCGACCGAGCAGATGACCATCTCATCGGTGTTGTAGGTTCTGTTCATGAACCGGGTGACCGACTGCCGGGTGAATGATTCGATGGTGGTTGCGGTTCCAAGCACATTGCGTCCGATGGGATGGTTGCGGTAGATCATTTCTTCGAACTCGTCGAAAATAAGGTCAGCCGGAGAATCCTTGTAGCTGTTTATCTCATCGATGATTACCTCCTTTTCCCTCGCCAGTTCATGTTGTGGAAAAATGGAGTGAAACACGATGTCAGAGATCAATTCAAAGGCGCGTTCGTAATATTGGTTCAGAAAGCTGGCATAGAAAGCGGTTTCTTCTTTGGTGGTATAAGCGTTGATTTCTCCTCCGACATCGTCAAGTCTGCTGAGGATGTGATAAGCCTTCCTTCTCTGGGTGCCTTTAAAGATGACATGTTCAATGAAGTGGGCTATGCCATGCTCCTCGTCATTTTCATCTCTGGTGCCTGAGTTGACCAGAATACCGCAATGCGAGACATGGTTGGTGTCGGGAATGTGCACCAGTCGGATTCCATTGGGTAGCAGATGCGTAAAATACTCCATTAAATGGTATTGCGGTGTGCAAAAGTAAGAAATCCTGGGAACTGAAGGTATTGGAGTCATTTCTGGCCGGTGTATTTTGATTTTCGGGTATTGCTGAAATACTTTTTTTGACCTATCTTTGCGGCATAAACGGTACCATAGCTCAGCTGGTAGAGCAACGGACTGAAAATCCGTGAGTCCTTGGTTCGATTCCGAGTGGTACCACGGAGGGAGCTGGCCGAAAGCCGGCTCCCTCTTTTTTGCAGACTCGGTATTAACTTTTTTTTGTGATCGCCAACGAAGGGGATGTGTGGCAATTCTTCTTATTTTGCGGGCAAATTGCGGTCAGATGAGAAGTTTGTTTTGTGGGGTACTGATCCTCTTGCTACCCTTGCAATCGGTGGGCCAGGATCAGACGGAGGGGCGAAATTTTCCGCTTTATCCCCATCATGAACGAGAGGCTTTAAAGTCGGGTATCAATCTCCCCGCAAGGGTTGAC
>CAYGOU010000335.1:0-2977 GCA_964351455.1 uncultured Porphyromonadaceae bacterium | reverse complement strand
CTCCCGGTATCCCGGCTCCAGCGAGACCTCACCGACAGTACCGTGCTGCGGAATATTGGCGTGCCACTTTCACATGGACTCATAGCTCTGAAGTCGCTACACAAGGGACTTGGCAAGCTGATGTTGAACGAGACAGCCATTGAACAGGATCTCGAGAACAACTGGGCTGTTGTGGCAGAGGCCATCCAAACCATCCTGAGGCGTGAAGGATACCCAAATCCCTATGATGCCCTTAAACAATTAACCCGCAACCACTCCGCCATCAACCGTGAAGCGATACATAGTTTCATTGAATCGCTTGATGTGGATGAGGACATCCGACAGGAACTGCTGAGCATTACCCCCTTTAATTACCTGGGGATCAAAGACCTCTCATAATCCGGCTACTATGAGAGCCTTTCTGAGAATACTCATATCCTTCATCAGGCCCTACAAGGGGTTCGTGATGCTGAACATCCTTTTCAACCTGCTGGGTGTAGTCTTTTCCCTGTTCAGCCTGGTTCTGATAGGTCCTTTCCTGAGTGTTCTGTTCGGCATGCAGGGACCGGCAAAAGAGCTTATGCCATGGGAGCTCAGCAAGGAAGCCATTGTCAACAACTTCAACTACCACATCGGAGCGATCATGGAGCAACACGGACCCCAAACCGCACTGCTGTTTATCAGTGGATTGGTCGTGCTCATGTTCCTTTTGAAAACCGGCAACATCTACCTGGCCAATTTCTTTATGGCTCCAATCCGCAACGGGGTGGTCAGGGACCTGAGAAACCGTATTTATCAGAAAATGCTGGTGCTGCCCATTGGCTTTTATAATCAGGAAAGAAAGGGCGATATTCTGGCCCGAATCACCCAGGATGTTCAGGAGGTGGAGTGGTCAGTAATGGCCTCCCTCGAAAAGCTTTTTAGGGATCCCATAAACATGATGATATTCTTCACCGGTATGATGATCATGAGTCCGGCCCTAACGGCTTTTGTCCTCATTTTACTTCCTGTCAGCGCCCTGATCATAGGAAACATAGGAAAAAACCTGAGAAAGCAATCGCAAAGGAGCCAGAAACAGATGGGGGTGATCATGAGTATGGTAGAAGAGACCCTGTCTGGATTGAGAATTATCAAGTCTTTCAATGCTGAATCATTCGCGGAGAAGCGGTTTCATAACGAAAACAATCTCTTTACCAGGATCATGAACCGGATTACCAGAAGACGCGACCTTGCCTCCCCGCTGAGTGAATTTCTCGGCGCCCTGGTGGTGGTTGGTCTGATTGCCTATGGTGGGAACCTGGTGCTCCTGGGAAAGGGGCCACTTAGTCCGGCCTCTTTTATTGCCTATATTGCCATCTTTACCCAGATCCTGACTCCTGCCAAATCTTTTTCTACGGCTTATTACCATCTGAACAAAGGACTTGCCTCATTCGATCGGATCAATGAACTGCTCAACCAGGATGCCCGGATTTTTGAAGTCCCTGAAGCGATATCCATCAATGAATTCAAGAACCAGATCGATTACGACCGGGTCTCATTTGACTATGGGCAGGGAGAGGTCCTGAAAGATATCTCCATAACCCTTAGAAAAGGAAAAACCATTGCTCTTGTTGGAGCTTCAGGAAGTGGAAAATCTACCTTCATCGACCTTTTGCTACGCTTTCATGATACAACAAATGGAAGCATCCACATCGACGGAAACGACATTAGGCTGCTGAAAATCATCGATATGCGTAATCTATTTGCCTATGTACCGCAAGAATCGCTGCTTTTCAATGACAGTTTCACCAACAACATTGCTTTTGGGGAGGAAAACCCAGATCCCGACAGGATCAGGGATGCAGCCAGGGCATCCGATTCTCTCGACTTCATTCATCAGAACGGTATGGGTTTTGAAACGCACATTGGCGACCGGGGAGGCCGGTTGTCGGGCGGACAGCGACAGCGTATCGGCATCGCAAGGGCAGTTTATTCAAACAGGCCGGTACTGATTCTCGATGAGGCCACCTCTGCTCTCGACAATGAAACGGAAGAAAGGGTATTTACGGCGCTTGCAGGGTACTATAAGAACAGAACCATCCTGATTGTGGCTCACCGGCTGTCGACCATCCGGAGGGCAGATGAAATCATCGTATTCAGGGATGGACGGATTCTTGACCAGGGCTGTCATGAGGATTTGATGTCAAGGTGCTCAGACTATCAGCGCCTCTATCAAAAGGAGGAGCAATGAGAATTTCAAGAAGTCAACCCATTCTGGATTTATTCCCAAACCTGAGGATCAGCCTGATCAGTGGAGAGGTTAAGAATCTGCCGATCGCAGAGGGGCTTTGGCAGATGACGGAGGATTTTATCCGTATTGAATCCGGGCACCTCACTCCCGATGCCATTCGTAACCTTCCACCAGTCAAAAGAACCAAGGATGCCTACCGGCTTCTGGGAAAGGATCCAAACCGCTATCGCGTGTCGGCAGAGGCCATGCTCAGAAGGATTGGATCGGGCAAGGGTCTTTACCAGATAAACGCCCTGGTTGACTGCCTCAATCTGGTGTCGATCACCACCGGTGTGACCATTGGCGGTTTTGACCTTGACAAAATTGAGGGAGAGCTTATGCTAGATATCGGTGGTGAGGCAGAGAGTTTGGATGCCATCGGAAGGGGAGAGATCAACATAGACCGGCTACCGGTTTACAGGGATGGATTAGGTCCCATCGGGTCGCCTACTTCAGATTGCACCCGCACCATGATACAACTTGAGACCACCAGATTTCTCATGGTGGTGACCGATTTCTTCGGACTTGATCCGATTGAGGAGGTGACGCAAAGATTGTTTGAATTAATCGGAAAATACTGTGATGGAAAGAATCTGCTTATTGAAACTGATTAGACCCTGGCTCATTCTTCTCGTAGCCCTATCATACCCGTCAATCCTGCACTCGCAGGATAATCCTTTTCCAATAGATCCTGCAAAGATTCTTTTAACCTGGGATTACAGTGAATTG
>CAYGOU010000334.1:2580-2993 GCA_964351455.1 uncultured Porphyromonadaceae bacterium | reverse complement strand
GAGTATGAAGGTTCTGATTATGGTTCCAGATATGAATCAGGTCAATTCCTCTTTCCAGACCCTCAAACTCATACATCAGCCAGGCTATTCCTTCCTTCACATGTTTATTGGCTCTGACAGGATTTCTGGAAACATCTGAAATCCACATTTTTTTACCCAGATTGTCGGACTGATGGTAATTGCCAATCATCCCGGAACCATCAATGGCATTGCCTGCAGGGAAATCATTGTGTTCACTGCTTGCTGTGGCAACGATCCTGTCGCTTTGTATCTGCACATATACATCGCACACCTGGGCTGATCCGGTTATTGCGGCGAAATATGTCAGGATAAATAATAGCATTAATGGTCTCATGGTTTCCGGTTTTGGCTCAGGATACTATCTATTATTCAGGTATACCGATACCCCATGA
>CAYGOU010000334.1:1807-2570 GCA_964351455.1 uncultured Porphyromonadaceae bacterium | reverse complement strand
TGAATGATTGGGTTCAGCCCCCATTTCCAGGATAAGCTTCCCGCCCTGGAGAAGCTCAGGAGCCGGGAACCAGAATTTTTCCAGTGGCTTGCCGTTTAAGGTAGCACGCTGTATGTATTTATTGTTATGGGTGGCCCCTCTGGCTTCAATCACGAACTTATCGCCACGACCATACTTCTGGCCAAGATCGATGGTTATCTTCTTGTAGAGAGGACTGGCAATCTCAAAAATCGGGTCAACCCGGCAGCCGCCATCTGTCTGAAACAAACCGATGGCTGCCATGACAAACCAGGCGCTCATTTGGCCCTGATCCTCATCGCCCAGGTAAGCATTGGCCAAGCCGTATCCATAGTAACGGTCGACAATTGACCGGCTCCACTTCTGGGTCAGCCAGGGCCTGTTCGCCCAATTGAACAGGAAGGCAAAATGCATCGACTGCTGATTCCCCTGAACAACAGGAAAATCCCAGTATTGATCGTTAGGGGCATTATACCTCCATGGCTCGCTGGCTGTGAATCCCCAGTCCAGGCGTTCAACAAAGGACTCCTCACCCATGATCGAAATCAGCCCGGGTACATCCTGAGGAACAAAATAACTCAGCTGCCATGCATTTCCTTCAACATACTGGTGATTGGCGCCCGATCTGAACGGATCAAAATTTTCGGTAAATTTTCCATTGCTCTCACGCATATGGGCATAGCCGTTGGCGGGATTGATCGCATTGCGCCACCAGTTTCCGCGTTCAGAGAAGATCTTGTACTCC
>CAYGOU010000334.1:0-1797 GCA_964351455.1 uncultured Porphyromonadaceae bacterium | reverse complement strand
CCTTATCCTTACCTAATGCCTTGGCAAACTGACCTACTGTCCAGTCCTCATAAGAATACTCCAGGGTATTGGAAAAGCGGCCCATATCCGACGGAACATACCGGAAAGTCAGATAGCTGATCAGGTCACGGTTTCCGGCAAATCCACCAGCCACATGAGTGGCAGGCGTGGTTTGCATTTTTACTGCCGCCTTCAGTGCTTTTTCAGCATCAAAATCCCTGATTCCCATCTGGTAAGCACCCACGATCAGCGGAATTTCATGTTCAGCTACCATGACCGGAATATACTTCATCCCGGCAGGGCCCTTGGCAAGCCAGCCGTCTGCATCATACATGGCTAATTGTGAATGCACCCATCTTGACGACCATTCCGGAGTAACCAGATTCCAAAACTGGTTAAGGTTCCAGAAGGTATTCCAGAAGGCGTCACAACCCAGGGCAACATGGTCGGGGTTACTGAATTTCTGTACTTCCTTTCCCGCCGACATCCATTCGCCGTTAACATCGCTCCAGGTATTCCGGCACATGGCTCTGTACATATTGGTGTAGAAGCGTTCCTTTTCCATCCGGTCGTTGGTTGAAATTTCAATCCTGTTCAGAATATCATTCCATACCTCCTTCTGGTTAGAAACCACCGCTTCAAAATTCCAGCCGAAAGGATCCGTGATCTCAGTAGCCAAATTCTCAATGGCATTCTCAATGCTTACCAGCGATATCCCTGTGCGCGCTTTTACAACAGCCGAGGATGCAGTTTCGAATTCCACCCACAGTCCGGCTTCGGTCAGCTGCTTACCATAAAGTTTTATTGCCTCGGATTTATCCTGGTTGCGCCAGACACCCATATTTTTTATCGGACGATCGAATTCTATTACGAAATGAACCGTATATTCCTGATCGGCGTCATTGCTCCAGACATGCGGCCGGGGTGATATCTGGTGTGAAAAACCCTCAATCCGGGTATCACTGATTTTTTTCACATCTACCTCAAGCAACTGATAATCATATTCAGCTTCAACATGCAAATCGATCATAACCCGGCCATCCTTATTTTGCGGAAATGTAAACCGGAACAGTCCGCAGCGTGTTGTCGCCGTTACTTCGGCAAGAATTTCGGTATCGGTAAGGAAAACCTTGTAGTATCCCAATGGAGCATCTTCCGAAAATTTATCAATACGTGAACGGTATCCCGAATCAGGATCAAACTGATCACCCACCGATGTAAAAAGTGCACCATTGGTAGGCATTATTCCGAGTCCAGCCATTGTCCACTCATGAATATGACTAAACGTACCCACGGTTTCAAATGTAGGCTGATATCCTGCCTGCCAACCGCGGTTCTGGTTATCCGGACTGATTTTCACCATGCTCATCGGCATCCAGGGTCCGGGCGCGATCATCCAGCGTGAGTGTGCCGATCCGATTTTGGTATCAACATAATCTGCCGGAGTGGCAAGCTCCTGTCCTGAACGGACAATCTCCCCTTCGGCTACTGTTTTCCCATCGGCAAGAATCCTGTACTTGCTCTTTTTATTCCTTGTAACGGCAGGCATGGGCACCTCATAAATATATCTCCGCTTGCCTTCAGCTACTGTAGAAAAGATGTTCCTTCCATCCAGGTTTACCACAATCCCGGGCTCTCCTCCCAATGTCTCCAGGTCGAGCAGCAAAGGCTGAACCCGCTTCCCGTCTGCCATGGTTTCATAGCTGGCTGCACGGACATCGCGCAAAAATATCTTGTCATGAACCTGAACCTGAACCGGTTGATCAGCTTCCAGCCTGACTGCGTCAAAAACAAACC
>CAYGOU010000333.1:0-2997 GCA_964351455.1 uncultured Porphyromonadaceae bacterium | reverse complement strand
CATTGAGACCTCTGGTGCCCGCCAGGTAATTCATGTCAATGATCCTGACCTTAAACAGGAGACAAGTCACAGCTTCATGGGCTCGTTTGACTGGAACCGCAGGATCGGAAATACCACGGTGGGATTGCTGGTTGAAGCCTTCCACACCCGGTTGCTGGATGCCTTTGCCAATGAATTTGGTGAGCCCGATGAAGATGGAGTCGTTGTTTACACCCGAATCAATGCGGATGATGGAGCCTGGGTTCAGGGTTTTAATCTGGAATTTAACCTGGTACCAAAGGAGAATTTCTCAGCCAAGGGAGGGTTCACCCTGCAAAACAGTCGCTATGAAAATCCCGTATCCTTTGGTGAGACGCGGTTTTTCAGAACGCCGGCAGACTATGGTTACCTGGCCATCGACTGGTTACCATTATCCCGACTGGGACTATCAGCCACCGGTCAGTACACCGGAAAAATGCTGATTCCCTATTTCGGGAACACCGCCATCGATCCTGAAGTGGGCGTTTTGCGGGAGTCAGGACGGTTCTTTGACCTCGGACTGAAAGTGCGCTATACCCACATTCTGAATGGAGCTGCGCTTCAGTTCTTTGCAGGGGTCAAAAATCTCTTCAACTCCTACCAGAACGACTTTGACCGGGGAGTTGACCGGGATCCCGGATATACTTACGGTCCTAACCAGCCAAGAACTGTTTACGTTGGCATGAAGTTCGGAAACCTTGTCAAATAGGGCTTTCGGGAAAAATTATTATCTTTCGGCGGGAGGAAGATAAAGTGCTTATCAATGTTCAGAAACGGATGGATATGGCTGTGCCTTGGAGCTTTACTCCTTCAGGGAAATGGGTACTCCCAGGAGCGGCCTCATTCTTCGCGCATTAAGCGTCAATTCGGTTCTGAACTGGGCACCTTTCATACCGACACCACCGATCATCTGAATCCTGGCTGGCCTAAACCGGGCCTTGTTGTATATTCGACTCCCGGAGGACTCTACCCAAACTCCTTTTTGTTACACCTTGAATGCTATGAGCCCGAAACCAGGATTCACTTTACATTAGATGGATCTGCACCAGATAGCAATTCACTGGTTTATACCAAACCACTTTACTTGGATTACAGCCTGTTCTCCAAAGCAGCCATCAGTCATATTCAAGTCTCCCCCGTCAATCTTCACTCCCCTCCCCATAAAAACACCCCCCAGGCCATCGTCATCCGGGCAGCTGCTTATGATCACAGCGGACAGAGGCTCGGTGATGTTTATACCCAGTCCTATTTTATTCAGAGCCTCGGCAGCCATCATCCCGGCTTGCCCATACTCTCCCTGAGCGCCGATCACGATCTCCTCTTTGACCCGGTAAACGGAATCATGGTTCCGGGAGTTAATTGGAACGAAGCGGATCCCGACTGGACCGGCAATTACTATATGAGGGGTCTGGAATGGGAGCGCCCGGCTTATGCTGAATTTTTTGAATCCGACGGCAGTGTGGGTTTTGCCCAGGCACTCGGACTCAGAACCCGGGGGTCGAACAGCAGAAGGCTTCCACAAAAAGGCCTGAAATTGTACGCCCGCAGTGAATACGGTGACTCCTGGATTCACTATCCGGTGTTTCCGGATCAAAACTATTTTGCCTATAAACGATTGGTTTTGAAGCCATTCTCCGCATCCTGGAGCCAGGCTGGCATCGAAGATTACTTGGCACACCAAATGGCCCGGGAACTCCAAATCGATCGTAAGGCCTCCAGACCGGTCATTCTCTATCTCAACGGAGAGTATTGGGGAGTTTACTTCCTGCAGGAGTCGGGGGATGAGGACTACCTGGAGTTGCGCCATGGGGTTGACAGCCGGTCGGTTGACATCATTGGTAATTGGTTTGGAGCGGTTGAATATGGCTCAGCGGATGAGTTCATGGAGTTGTATGATTTCATCGAAAAAAACGATTTTTCAGACGACGCGGTTTTTCAGTCTGCCGCTGAACGGATCGATATTGACAATTTCATCGACTATCAGTTGTTTGAAATATTCATTGCCAACTACGACTGGCCCGCAAATAATATGAAGTGCTGGAAGGCCCGGGGGCCGGGAAACAGATGGAGATGGATTTTCTTTGATGGCGATGCCGGCTTCCAGAATGTTGAATTCAACGGCTTTGATCATGCCATGGATACCGGGGAGCAGTTCTGGCCCACCAACGGCCGATCAACGCTCTTTCTTCGGAGGCTGCTTGAAAACGTTTCCTTCCAGGAGAGGTTCTTCGGGCGGATGCAGGAACTCATAAACAATGAACTTGATTATCAATCCAGCTCCCTGCATCTGGATGAATGCTACCGGATCCTGAGCCGGGAAACTGAAAACCAGATCAACCGCTTTTCAATTCCGTCATCCTATGAACTGTGGCGTGAAAAGATGACCAACATCGACCGCTTTCTGCAGAATAGAAATCAGGAGATCAGGCACCATGTCAGAAAAAGTTTCGGCAAGTCCCTGAATATCCCCCCGGTAACTCCAAAGGAGATAAACCTGGCAGATCTGAAGCTTTTTCCAAATCCCAACGATGGAGAGTTTACCATTCACTTTACCTCCACCCGAAATGGTGTGGCTGACATATATCTGGTCGATATGCTGGGACATAACCGCAATCTGGGGAGCCAATCCATTGAGACCGGCATCAATCTCATCCACATAAAGGATTCATTTGTGCACCCAATAGGACTGTACCATCTGATGATCCGATTCAGGGATCGCATCTATTCATCCAAGATGATCATCAATTAAGTCATGTCTAACATTCGTTCGATCTGCAAATTAACTCCCATCCTCCTTCTCCTGGCTTTCACCCTTGCATCCTTCTCATCCCCCTCTGCTCCCGATCAGCCGCTGAAGGTGATGACCTGGAACATCCGGTTCAACAACCCGGCTGATGGAATCAACGCCTGGCCCAACCGGGCAGAAAGGGTTTACAGCATGATCAGTGCCGCTGATCCCGACATCCTCTGTTTGCAGGA
>CAYGOU010000332.1:0-3002 GCA_964351455.1 uncultured Porphyromonadaceae bacterium | reverse complement strand
CTGTTAGGTGATCCAACAGCTCAGTTTGAAGCGATCGTGAACAAGGGAGGGAAGCATGCCGTTTGATCAGGCTAAGGCCGATCGTGCTTGTGCTTTCTTTTCGATGTTGAAACACACCGATGGGAAGTTCTATGGGCAGCCATTCAAGCTGCTACCCTGGGAGGAGAAGATCCTGCGGGATGTGTATGGAACTGTCAAAGAGGACGGTACCAGACAGTACCGATATATCTGGGTTGAAGTCCCGAAAAAGAACGGAAAATCCGAGCTTGGTGCTGGGGTTGCCCTCTATCATCTGTATGCAGATGGTGAGATCAATGGTGAGGTGTACGGATGCGCGGCTGACCGTGAGCAGGCGTCGATTATTTACGACGTAGCTAGTAAGATGCTCGAGCTGGTACCGGCGCTGTTGAAACGGTCTAAGATATTGCCATCTTACAAGAAGATAACCGACAAGGCAAGTGGCACCCGGTATAAGGTGATGAGCTCTGAGGCATACACGAAACACGGGTACAAACCAAGTGCTGTATTGTTTGATGAGATCCATGCGCAGCCAAACCGAGAGCTGTGGGATGTAATGACCCACGGTTCTGGAGCTTCAAGATCCCAGCCAATCTGGTGGAATTTCACAACAGCAGGCAAGGATCCTGACCGGGTAAGTATTGGTTGGGAGCTGCACGATTATGCCATGAGGGTTGCTTCTGGAGAGATCTCGGATCCGTCCTGGTATGTGGCTATCTACTCCTACGAGGGAGAGGATATCTACAACGAGGAAAACTGGTATGAAGCTAACCCATCTCTGGGCGTGGCCAAGGACATTGAGTCGATGCGGGATGCGGCGAACCGGGCAAAGAACAGCCCCGAGGTCGAGCTGAACTTCCGTTGGTTGGATTTAAACCAGTGGGTAACCACAAAGCTGACCAGCTGGATCAACTTGGACGTCTACGACCAAACGGAACAAGAGATCCCTGATGAAAAGCTTCTTGGAATGAAATGTTTTATTGGTCAGGACGCTTCTACAACCACAGACCTTTCTGCGATCGTAAGACTATTTCCACCTCAACCAGGCCTGGATCTTTGGCATTTTAAGAGTGATGCCTTTATTCCGCGTAACACTCTGCTCGAGCGGGTCCGGACAGATCATGTTCCATATGACAAATGGGAGATGGGAGGATATGTTCATGTGACCGAGGGAGACACGATCGATCATTGGGCAATCCTGGGCAAGATCCTTGAATACAAAGAAATGTATGAAGTTATCGAATTAGTGTCCGACCCAGCGTTTGCAGTCATGCTGACCCAGGCGGAAATGAAGGAAGGGATCAATGTAGTTACCCAGATGGGTACTTTTGCGGTCCTGACAGACCCGATGAATACAGTTGAGACACTGATGCGATCAGGCCAGTTGACCCATGAGCATAACCCATTGTTGAGATGGACCTTTGGGAACGCCTCGATCGCGACTAACGGATCAGGACTGAAAAAGCTTGTCAAAGAAACCAAGGGAAAGAGCGTGATCAGAACAAAGAGAATTGATCCTGTTATGGCGTTGGTGCTGGCGATGTGCAGGGCGCGGTTCTACAACCAGGGTGACAATCTCGAAGAACGGATCCTGTCGGAAGGATGGGGCATGTGAGCAAGAAACAAGTGATCAATAATGCTGTAGTAACCCCAATTCCTGCAGAAATGCAGCCTGGTGACAGCAGTTTCCTTCTTTACTGGCCGCCGATGGCAACAATTGGAACCATAACGGTTGAAACGGCAAAGAAACTATCAACCGTCTATCGCTGCATGAATATTTTGAGTGATGATATTGCCGCGTTACCCTTCCAACAATTTGAAAGGCTGGAAAGAGGATCCAGAAGGGTCAAGCCGGATGGAGACAGCCGAAATGTGGCGTATTTGATCGAAATCGAACCCAACAGATGGCAGACACCTTTTGTATTCAAAAAACGGCTTATTTTGGATTTGTTAAGCATGGGAAACGCGTATGTCTGGAGACCGGTAAGAACTTACCAGGAGTTGTACCACCTGGAAGCGGGAAAAGTGCGACCTGTATTCGATAAACAGGGTAACCGTTTTTTTCAGGTGCTGTTTGACAATGGAGAGGTTAAGGATATCCCGGATCCGGAAATACTACACCTGATGATCAACCCAGACAACAAAGGGATATATGGGAGGTCAGTACTGGGATACGCCCAAGACACGATCAACCGGCAGATCGGGGCCAACAATTCGAGAAACACTCTGATGGGAAATGGCTTGCTGCCTACGGCGATTTTGAAGGTCAATGGCCAAATTAGTGAGGAGGCCAGACAGAAGGTGAAAGATAGCTATCTGAAGTCCGCCCTAGACGGTGTAATGGTTCAGGATAATGCCATTATCGATTTTAAGCAGGTCACGATGAACGCATCGGATGTGCAATTCTTAGAGAGCATTCAGGCGACAGAAGTTGAAATCGCTAACTATTTTGGCTTGCCACAGTATAAGCTCAATTTGGGAAAGCAGTCTTATCAATCGAACGAACAACAGCAGCTGGATTATCTGGGAACCACTCTCAATCCCTACCTGGTGCAGTTTGAACAGAGTGCCAGGCTGAAATGGCTGGCAACTGAGGAGCAAGATGAAGGATTCTTCCGCTTTGAGCGTAAGGCGCTGATGCAGCTAGATACCAAAACGCAGGCTGAATTTCTGCACACTCAGATTTTGGATGGTATCTATTCGCCCAATGAAGCCCGGGCAATTAACGATCTGGAACCCTACCAGGGTGGAGATCAACACTACTTCCCCGGAAACATGGCAGTAATCACTGAGAAGGGGCTAACCATGCCCGGCAAGGAGACGCTATGAAATTGAATATGCAGGCACAGAAAGAAATTCCAGATCAGCGCAAGCGAACCCTGGCATTTGATGCCATAGAGACTGGAGATGTAGAAATCTACTGTTATGGAGACATCATGGACAGCTATTGGTTTTATGACCCAGTCCACCCGCCTCTGGGGTAT
>CAYGOU010000331.1:0-3018 GCA_964351455.1 uncultured Porphyromonadaceae bacterium | reverse complement strand
TTCGTTTCCTGGCAAGTGATGAAATGATGGGAAGGAAGCCCGGACAAAGGGGCATAGAAATGGCTGCCGACTACCTGGTTCGTCAGTTCGAAAAATACCGACTGACAAGTCCTGATGCATGTGCCCCTCCATATATGCAGCCGCTTACACTGACCAGGGATAATCCGGGTTTTGTGACACTGATTGCTGGAACTGACACTCTGAAAAGCGGCGGTGAATTGATGATTCTGGGCCACCTCGGTTCTATCGAAGGTCTTTTTCCCCTTGTCTTCACCGGATACGGACTGGTATCTGATCATCATGATGATTATACCGGTCTCACTGTATCCGGCAAGGTTGTAGCTTACCTCATGGGCGAACCCCGAGACCGTCATGGTCGTTCGCTGATCAGCGGATCAGGGGTACCTGCTTACGACCGGCACAGCACCATAAAAGATTCAATTGCCTATTCTCGGGGTGCCATCGCAACCATCCGGATTGATCCTTCAGATGAGATGGCTGAAAAAATGATCAGGATGTACCAGCGGCATCAGGCGTCGGCATCGTACGTTCTGAAGGACGACATCCTGGATCCCAATAATGATATTGGTTCAATTTACATGGGCATCTCAGACGCTTCGCGAATCTTCGGAATGCATCCTGAAAAACTCCGAAGGCAGATTACCAGGTTGGAGAAAGGCAAGCGACATAAGGTGGTTTCGAAAAACCCTCTTGAACTGACCATCGGTCGAAATCCGTCGGATGAGATCCTCACCCACAACATAGCTGGGTTTGTAGAAGGATCTGAACTGGCAGGCGATGTTATTGTTGTGACGGCGCATTATGATCACCTTGGTAAATCAGGGGACCGGATTTATTATGGGGCTGATGACAATGCAACAGGGACAGCAGCTCTTCTTGAAATCGCCGAGGCTTTTTCACTGGCATCTGCGACGGGTTATCGCCCCAAGCGATCCATCCTGTTCCTGCCCGTTACGGCCGAGGAAATGGGACTTCTGGGCAGCCGGTTTTATGTCGAAAACCCCTTGGTCCCTTTAGACAAAACGGTCCTCAACATTAACTTGGACATGCTAGGAAGAAGCGAAAAGAGCCGTCTTGAAGCAGGTCCCTATGTATATGTTTTTAATTCTGCTATGGCAGAGAGTCAAACAGGAAAAATTTTGGATGAACTTCATGCTGAATGTATCCACGATATTGAATCAGTGATCATTGACAAAAGCGATGGTGGATTTCGCACAGGGGGATCCGACCATGTCAATTTTGAAATGGTTAACGTTCCTGTAATCTACTTTTTTAACGGGCTTCATCCTGATTACCATCTCCCATCTGACACATGGGATAAAATTGATTATGAACACCTTACCCAAACTTCACGTTTTGTGTTCAAAGCACTTTGGAAACTTGCCAATGTTGAAAGTCAGCTTAATTGATTAACTTTCGCCCTGTTTAGACCTGGTAAAATTTCTTTGATATGGCGCAAAACTTTTCACCCGAAGACATCCGCTTCATGGAATCGAGGGGCATAAGTCCCGACGCGGTCAACAAACAGCTCGAAAACTTCACCCGGGGATTTCCTTTTGTAAAGCTGGCTGCCCCTGCCACGACCAAGCACGGAATCTTTAAGTTATCTAAGAAGAGACTGGATGAATGCATTGAAACTTACCAGAACTTTGCTGAACAGCATAAGGTAGTGAAATTTGTTCCTGCCTCAGGGGCGGCTTCCAGAATGTTCAAGCACCTTTTTGAATTCAGGAACGCCTACCGCGGAACCAATGAAGATCAGCTTTTACTGCTTAAGGATAAAGGTCCCGATTCTGTTTACTATTTCTTTGAAAACCTCACCGGCTTTCCGTTTTACGAAGAGCTTGTTACGGCACTTGAGGGCAGAGGTTACGACATTGAAAAGGTCATTGAAGAGAGCCGTTACGAAAGAATCCTAAACAGTCTGCTCACTGAAAAGGGGTTAAATTTCAGCAATCTACCGAAGGCATTGATCCCCTTTCATCAATATGAGGATTCGAAACGTAGCGCCTTCGCAGAACACCTTTTTGAGGGTGCCGTTTATGCACGGAGTGCCAACAACAAGTGTCATCTTCATTTCACAGTATCCCCGGAACATCTTGAACTGATTAAAAAGCACTATGAAGAGGTGAAAGCAGCCTTCGAGCAGCATCATCATGTCAATTATGAGGTCGAGTTCAGCCTTCAGAACAGTTCAACCGATATTATCGCTGTTGATCTTAATAATGAGCCTGCCCGGGATGAAGAGGGCCAGCTCATTTTCAGACCAGGGGGGCATGGGGCCCTACTGGAAAACCTGGCCTCGCTGGATGCCGACCTGATCATCATCAAAAACATCGACAATGTGGGCCACGACAGGCTGAAGGAGGATACCTATACCTACAAGCAGGCGTTGGCCGGATATCTGGTTGCGCTTCAGGAGCAAATATTCTCGTTTCTGCGTGGACTCGACAATCCCACTCCTCCCTCCTCCAAGGTGGTTGAACACATATGGAGTTTCATGGAGCATAAATTGATGATTGACCCTCCCGCCACTAGCAAGAGCTGGAAAAAGGAGGAGAAGATTGAATACATCTGCCACAAACTCAACAGACCGATCAGAATTTGCGGAATGGTTGAGAATGAGGGAGAACCCGGAGGAGGACCATTCTGGAGCAGAAATCCTGATGGCTCCTTATCGCTTCAGATCATTGAAACCTCACAGATTGACCAAAGCGATGAGGAGCAAATGAGCATTCTTGAGAAATCTACACACTTCAATCCGGTTGATCTGGTTTGCTCGACACGAGATTATCTGGGCAACATCTTTGATCTAAACCAGTTTGTTGATCCTGATACCGGTTTTATCTCCAAAAAATCTGCAGGAGGTAAGGAGATTAAGGTTCAGGAGCTACCTGGATTGTGGAACGGATCTATGGCAAACTGGATCACGGTATTTGTCGAGGTACCCCTTACCACTTTTAATCCCGTGAAAACAATAAACGACCTTCTCAGGAG
>CAYGOU010000330.1:637-3024 GCA_964351455.1 uncultured Porphyromonadaceae bacterium | reverse complement strand
GCAACCCGCGCCACCTCACGCACCCCGTAAACCGAGAGTCCGAGCGCCGCCACCATCACGAAGTACTGCGCCAGGTTCAGCACTATCTGCACCCGGCCGATCCCCTCGGGACCCAGCACGCGGGCCGCCCAGGCAAAGGTGACAACAGGAAAGAGGATGTTGCTGAGCAGGTAAAGAAGGTTGTAGAGATATTTGCCGAGCGTGCTCAAGCCCCCTCCCCCTTAATAAACCTCCTCATACTCGCGGATGATGCGGTCCCAGTCGTACTCACGAACCAGCTTCTCATCCGGAACGTAACCATCCATGCCGTTCTGCTCATCCAGAAGCCGCCGCAGCTCGCCGAAGTCTGAAAAGAGAAATCCCTGCGACTGCAGGGTATTGCGGTTCTGTGGAATGTCGATCGAGCAGATCGGACGCCGGGCCACCACCATCTCTACCAGCGACGGCGCAGTGCCGCAGAGGGTATGGGTATGGATGTAGGCCTTGCAGTGCCTGCGTATCAGGTCGAGCTCGGGCTTGTGGTACAACCCGTCGATCAGGATGATGTCGGGCGTACCACCATATTTTTGCTGTATCGTTTTGCCGTATGCCGATCCCGACAGGTTCGAGATGAGCACCAGCAGATGTCCGCTCCCGGCGAAGGCGGCGCAGAGCGGCTCAAGCAGGTTGTCCTCGAGCGAGCGGCTCACCGACAGATAGTAGGATTTTTCCAGAAAGGGATATTTCCCGAGCAGTTCTGGTGTCACCTCCAGGGTGTTGTCGATCACCCCGCCGTAGGGCACCACCCGCACATCGGCCCTCCCCCGGGGAGGTAAAAATTCAAGGTAGTAGCGGTTGTCGAGGATCACCGTGTCAGAATAGCGGAGGCTCAGGTTGAAGCACCATTTGAAGTAGCGCTTCAGCAGAAATCCGAACTTCGGCCTCATCCACTCAACCCCCCCGACGTTCGAGACCACCCGCACTTTGC
Source organism: uncultured Porphyromonadaceae bacterium (assembly GCA_964351455.1). GTDB lineage: Bacteria > Bacteroidota > Bacteroidia > Bacteroidales > UBA12481 > JAGHDB01. The sequence continues at coordinate 2,057 of CAYGOU010000330.1, read as the reverse complement.
GGAAGATCCGCAGGATTCCGATCAGCGGAATCCCCTGTACCCCCAGCAGCAGAACGGTATCCACCCTGAACCAGCAGATCAGGATCGAGAGAAAATCGTAAAATATCCCCTGAAAGCCCGAGGCCTTCAGCGGAAGCTGCAACACCCTCACCCCTGCGGGAAGATGGCCGTTGACCGGCGTCCCTGCATCGTTGAAGATGAGGTAGTTGAAACCCTCCGACTTGTGTTCGGCCAGGTTCCGGACCAGCACGTCGAAGCCTCCGTAGTTGGCGTACAGTCCCTGGGTGCCGATGATGGCTACTGTTTTCAGAGCGCTAATAATGGGTATAGTAATGTTTCTCCATGTACTCGCGAAGGGCGATCCGCCAGTCGCGCATCATGTTGATACCCCTCATGGTGAGCTTCCGGTTCAGGAGCCGCTCAGAGGGGGGACGGGGAGCAAAGTAGGTCTCCCTGAAATAATCGGATGAAACGGGATGTATGTTCACCTTCTGCTCAAGGTCGAGAATCGAGATCAGCTCGCGCGCCACCTCAAGACGGCTGGTCGAACCCTCACAGGCCATGTTGTAGAGTCCCCAGTACTCCTTCTCCACCAGCGCCTTCACATTTTTGGCGAAATCGTGGGTGAAGGTGGGAGTGCCATCCTTGTCGTCGACGATGTAGAGATCCTTTTGTCCCCCTTCGATCTGCCGCATCAGCTTGCCGATGAACTTCTTGTCCTTACCCGGACCGCCACCCATCATCCAGCCGGCACGACAGATGATGTAGCGGTGGGCGTGATCCACCACGAAACGCTCTCCGGCATACTTCGAGCGGGCATATACCCCGATCGGATTGGGCTGGTCCCAGTCGTCGTAGGTATCCTGCTTTCCGTCGAAGATCCCGGCGGTGCTGATGTATAAAAGCGGAATTCCCAGGTCGTTGGCGATGAAGACGGCATTCTCAACCGAGAGGGTGTTGGTGCGGTAGGTCTCGATCTCGTTCTTCTCACAATACTCGAGGTCGGTATAGGCCCCCAGGTGAAAGAGAAAATCGGGACGGAAAGCCTCAACCTCCTCGCGGTACGCCTCCGGATCGCGGAAATCAAGATGACTCAGCCACGGACTGTTCAGGTCGATGTCGGTGCACATCAGTTCATAGCTATCCTTGAACTGGGCATAAAAGGCCTCACCGAGCATCCCGCCGCAGCCGGCTACATAGATCTTTCTCATTATTACTTTGTTAGAGCTTATATGGGTTTTCAGTTTACGGTTTTCAGTTTACGGTTTTAGGTTTACGGTTACCCCCTAATCCTTAATCCTTTAACTGTAAACTGTAAACTGTAATCTGTAAACTGTAAACTGTAAACTGTAAACCGTAAACTAATTTTCATCTCTCCCGCGCCGGAACTCCCGCGACGGTCGCCCCATCCCCAACATCC
>CAYGOU010000330.1:0-627 GCA_964351455.1 uncultured Porphyromonadaceae bacterium | reverse complement strand
TTGTCCAGTTGTCCGGTTGTCCGGTTGTCCGTAACCTGATCGTAACCTTCTGTAACCTTCCGTAACTTCCCGCTTGCGGGAACTCCCGCGACGGTCGCCCCATCCGCAACATCCCGCGTCACGACCGCTCCGGCGGCGACGATGCTGTAGCGCCCTATGGTGACGCCGTCGAGGATGGTGGCGTTGGCGCCGATCCACGATCCTTCGCGGATCAGCACCCCCTTGCGCGTCTCTCCCTGTTGCGAAACCGGCACACCGGGCAGGGAATGGTTGTGACTTTCTGAAAATATTGAAACACCGGGACCGAATATTACGTTATCTTCTATAACCACTTTTCCTCTTACCTGGATAAAGCACCTCTGCGCGATGCCCACGCGGTTGCCGATCGTCAGGCTCTCGCCCAGGTTGCGGATCACCCCCGTACATTCGATGATGGTTCCCCGCAGGATCGACACGTTGTCGCCGATGGTCACTCCCCCTTTTGAGAGGGCGTTGATCTCGACATAATCCCCGATGGTGAGGCTCCTGCCGGCGCGGATCATGTGGCGGAACCGTATTTTGGTGCCCCGTCCCAGAAAGATGAATCCGCGTGAGCTCCCCAACCAGGGCCTGAGCATCAGTCCGCGT
>CAYGOU010000329.1:0-3028 GCA_964351455.1 uncultured Porphyromonadaceae bacterium | reverse complement strand
ACTTTCTACAGGCCTCTTTCTTCTTTCTTATACCGCTTCCTTGGATGCGATTTTTAATTTGTGAATAAAATCGGGTGAACCTTCAATTGGGCAGTAAAAACAAACTGGTGTTTCAACCGGTCATGGCAAGCCAGAAAAATAAGTGTATATTTATCACTTAAACCTGAATGCCATGAAAAACCTCCCCTCCTTCACCCTGATCACCCTGGTCGGGTTTCTCACAATGCTATCCTCATGTACCAGCATGACGAACCAGGAGCCCCTCGCAGGTTCAAAATGGGGCGAAATCCTCAACCCCTCGGCCGAGCGGGTGATATCCAACACCGTAGAATACTGGGAGCCGGCACGGGGTCGCGATGCCGCCATCCACTTCTACAGCCAGGAGGCGCATCACGGAACCAAAAGCCTCATGCTGCAGGCAGATGAACCCAAAGTGGGACGCTGGTTCGTGCGCGTCAACGTCATGCCATGGTCGAAATACCGCTTCACCGGCTGGATAAAAACCGAAAACCTGGTGGCCCCCGACGGCGATGGCGCCGGATTCGGAATCAACGGACTCGAATACACCTACCTGGGATTCAAGGACTCCAACGACTGGACACTGGTAACCTATGACTTTGAAACCGGCCAGAACGACTGCTTCGTGCTCGACTGCACCTTCAACAACGGAAACGGCAGGGCAACCGGAAGGGCCTGGTTCGACGACATGAACCTTGAACTTCTCTCATCGGAGGATATAAAAACCGCCATTAAGGTGGATGTTGCATCGGAGCGCGAACCGATGCCCGAATACATATACGGACAGTTCATCGAACACCTCGGCCGCTGCATTTACGGCGGGATCTGGGCGGAGATGATCGAGGACCGCAAGTTCTGGTTCGCGCCTGAACACCGCGAATCACCCTGGAAGATCGAGGGCAACCGTGAAAACCTGCAAATGGACAAAATCCAGTCGTTTGTCGGCGAACAGACTCCGGTCATCACCGCCGCTCCTGACCAAACCACCACTCTGGCGCAATCGCTGATAGGACTGAAAACCGGAATGACCTACTCAGGGAGGATCGTTCTGAAGTCCAGCGGACGGGTTGAGAAGGTGATGGTGAGACTGGGGGAGACCGGGGGAAAGGGAGACTGGGAGGAGGTTGTTGAAATAACAGGCGTTACGGGCAACTATCAGCCTTTTCCGCTGAAGTTCGCTTCGGGGGTTTCAACCACCAACGCGAAGATTTCGGTCACCCCGGTGGGCAGCGGAAAGCTCTGGATCGGCACCCTTTCGCTCATGCCCGACGACAACATCGAGGGATTCAGGGCCGATGTAATGGCCCTGCTCAAAGAGCTCAACTCACCCGTGTACCGCTGGCCGGGTGGCAACTTTGTTAGCGGATACGACTGGAAAGACGGAATCGGAGATGTGGATAAGCGTCCCCCGCGCAAGAACCCGGCATGGACCGGCGTGGAGCACAACGACGTGGGCATCCATGAGTTCATCCGCTTCTGCGAGCTGCTTGAAACCGAGCCTTACATTGCGGTCAACGCAGGACTCGGAGAGGTCGGCCAGGCGCGTGAGGAGGTCGAGTATTGCAACGGATCGGCCGAAACACCGATGGGTAAGTGGCGGGCCGCAAACGGACAGGCAGAGCCGTGGCGCGTGAAGTGGTGGTCGATCGGCAATGAGATGTACGGAGGATGGCAGCTTGGACATATGTCGACCGAAGCCTTTGTGAAAAAACACAACGAATTCGCCGACGCCATGTGGTCGGTTGATCCCGACATCAAGCTCATCGCCGTCGGGGATCCCGGTCCCTGGGATGAGATGATCCTGGCAAACTGCGCCGACAAGATGGATTATATCAGTGAGCACTTCTATGTGCAGGACTGGCACGGAGGGGGACTGATGACCCACATCCGGCAGGTGCCCGACCGCATCCGGGAGCGGGCCGAAATCCACCGGAAATACCGCCGCGAAATTCCCGCCCTCGAAGGCAAGGATATCAGGATCTGCATGGATGAGTGGAACTACTGGTACGGTCCGCATATCTACGGCGAACTGGGCACCCGCTACTTCATGCGCGACGCCCTGGGGATTGCCGCCGGAATCAACGAATTCTCAAAACACAGCGATATCATCTTCATGGCCAACTATGCCCAGACGGTGAACGTGATCGGGGCCATCAAGGCCACCACCACCGATGCCGTGTTCGACGCAACAGGACAGGCGCTTAAGATGTATCGTCAGTACTTTGGCTACATCCCGGTGGAGATAACAGGAGAAACGAGGCCGCTTGACGTGGCCGCCACCCTCACCCACGACCGCAAGACGCTGACGCTGTCGGTGGTGAACATGACCTGGGAAAAACGGGATTTCAGCCTGGAGATTCTCAACGGCAAAGCCGGAAGTGAAATCGAAATCATCACCCTCACCGCTCCCGATGACATGTCGTTCAACGAACCCGGGCAACCCGAGAAGGTGAAAATTGTCGGGCCAGAGAAGCAAGGCTACAATGGTACACTGAGCGTCGGGGCGTTTGAGGCCAGGATTTTTCGGATTAAGCTTTAGGGGGCAAAGGGCAGAGGGCAGAGGGCAAAAATTGGTAAAAAGATTCAGGAGAAAGGTTAAAAGGGTTCTTTGAACAATCCTTTTAACCTAACCTGTTAATTTGCTCTTAAGCCCTGATGCTTAACCTGTTACCTTGCTCTTAAGGCTTAAGTCCAATTTTTGCCTGTGTCACTTTTTTTCTATACCTTTTGAATATGGTTATCAGCACAATTTATAGTTTTGGACAATTTGTGAACTACGGTAACACAGCCATTAACTATTGCAAAACTTTAGGTTAAGAGATGTTAATACATTCAGCAGAATGAGAGTCAAATTCATTTCTACAATCTTCATATTCATTTTCACCATTAATCCATTGGACTTGTTTTCTCAATGGTCAAACGATCCGGCTGAAAACACCATTATCGCAGAAGGAGGATTAAAATTTCCGAAAATTGTAAAAGGCAGTGACTTTTACTTCATCTCTTATTT
>CAYGOU010000328.1:0-3089 GCA_964351455.1 uncultured Porphyromonadaceae bacterium | reverse complement strand
CCCCTCGCCGATCTCGCGCCTGAGCCTGTCAACCTCCGCCACCGGCATCAGCTGTCCCCCCAGGTTCTCCCACTCCCGCACCCGCTCGCCCGCCAACATCTCATGCATCTTCTCCAGCGAGCCCTCTCCGCCATTCTCCATGAGATCAACCAGGTTCTTCGCCGCATAGTCGTACAGCATGTCGGTATAGGCACGATAGGCTTTATCTGGTTTCAGGATGATGGTGGTGCGGCTCGAATGCTCCATCCCCTCTCCTGCCACCTCCAGTTTCGAAAGCCGCCCGGCATCGCCCGTCAGCAGCTCCCTGCCAAGGCCGGCCAGCTCCGCATCGCTCCGGCCATCCGGATCCTCGCTCCTGCTCCGCAGCCACGCCTTCGCCGTCCACCTGCAGAGCAGCTCGCGCGCCACCAGGATCTCCTCAACCGTGTCGGGTGCCAGCGCCTCGTATTCGATGTGCTGCACCTTGCGGAGCCGCTTGTCGCGAATCTTGTACTTCCAGGCGTTGCGCGCCAGGGCGTACATGTTGTACATCCACCAGTATGCCGGCATCACCTCGAGGCGGTCGCGCGAAAGGTTCTGATTGACCAGTGCGAATGGCAGGGTGATGTTCATCTCGTAGGGGTAATCGCTCTTCGAGAGCAGCACAAACGAAGCAAAGCTGCTCGAGTGCTTAAGGCTGGTGCAGAGTCCGGGCCAGAATCCCCTCCCCGCCCTGATCTCACTGTCGTTGGCCCGGCTGTTGTGGTTCGACCCGATGGTGGCCCCGGCAGCAATGTTGCTCTGTCCCATTACCACCGCCGCCACCAGAAACGAGTTGTTGTGGTGCTGCTCGTGCGATGGAAAGATCAGGTTGTTCAGCACCTCGCAGCAAGATATCGTGGAGTTGTCGCCCAGGAATGAGTTGATCAGCCTCGCCCCGTATTTCAGGTTTGAATTGTCGCCCATGATGAAGCGCACCGCCTTGCATCCGTAGAAAATACGACATCCAAAGCCGATGATTCCGTTCACCAGCTCAACCCCCTCGCCGATCTGCGAGGGCTCCTCAAACGACGAGTTGATGGTGACGTTCTTGATCTTGTTGGCCCCCTTGATGTAACAGTACGATCCCACCGTAACATCCTTCACGATCTGCGAGTTCTTGATCACGGTGCAGGCCCCCACCCGTCCGTAATATCCCCTCCGCGGGTCAAACCCCTGCTGGGTGATCTCCTTCAGACGCTCCATCAGCGCCCGGTCATCGCGGTACCTCGCCCACAAATAGGCGTCGGCCGTGATCATCCCGTTGAAGGGCAACACCTGCCTCGATCCCACCTCGTTCATCAGGTCGAGCCACACCCGCACCGCCTCGGGCTCGCCCTCCTTCAGGATGCCATTGCCGAACTTGGCATGGTCGGTGGTGTTCATCTCGTTGATGTTGAACAGGATGCTGCGGTCGCCCACCAGGTAGTGCGCCAGGTAGCGCACGTTGTGGATCGCCACATCATCCCCGATGTCGCACGAGATAACCAGACTGTTGGTGATCCCCACCGGCAGGCGCAGGTCGTGGTGCTCAACTACCGCATCCCTGACCCGTCCGATCCGCACCAGTCCGAAAAACTCGGTGTTCCGGATCTGCCGCGGATCAAACTCGTCGGTCACCAGAATCTCGTCCCAGTCTGACGAGGTGTTGTGGTTCTTCACCAGCGCCTCGAGCTCATCGGCCCGAAGATTGCGCCAGCGGCCGTCCGACCAATCGTTCTGCAGATTCCGCAGATAGTACTGGTCAAGTCCTTCAGGCAGGTAGGCAGCGGGAATGAAATCGCGGCCGAGAACTTTCGAGGGGGTTACTTTGAGGGGGGACATAGGAGGAGAGGTTGAAAAAGTGAATGGAGTGAAATTTCCTTAAAGAGGTTTACGGATAACGGTTTTAGGTTTACGGTTTACGGTTTACGGTTTTAAGGATTTCAGCGAGATGTATACTGTATATACGTAATATATTGTATATTTGTTTTAAACTTCTGGTTTATGAAAAGTAACGGATTGGCGGGTAAGAAGAGAAAAATCATTGATCTGACTGATGATTCGTTCAGATCCTTGTCGGTTCTGGCTGCTGCCAATGGTAAGAACCTTAAAGCCTATATTGAAAGCATCCTGGATTATGAAGCGAGTATGCTTGCTGAAGAGGAGGTTTATTTCAACCTTTTAAAACACCCTGATAGTCAGACCCCTGTTTCTGCTGAAGAGAAAGAATCTTTTGAAAAGTGGCTGGGTGTATGAAAGTCGAGTATTCCAGGCAGTTCTTAAAAGAATCTTTCCGTTTATCCGGAAAGTACAAAAAATCCCTGCAACGAATCATAGCAGAAGTTAAATCAGCCGAAGACATCCCCCAGATACCCAATTGCATTAAACTGGTATCCTATCAGAATTATTTCCGAATCAGAATGGGTAACTACCGACTGATTCTTCTTTATCAGGAAGCAGAAAGGACGATATTCTTCACTCTGCTGTTATCCCGGGAGGAGGTCTACAAAAGACTCCGTGATGGATTGCGCAATAAAGGTTAATCCTTCCTATATGCCGAAGTTAAACCACAAATCCGCGGGAAAACGAATCTTGTCGTCTAAGGAGGCGGCGAGGTGGTGGTCTGACATCACCATCATCCGGGAGGCGGGTTCGAGCGAGCGCATTCCGTTGGCATAGCCGGGAGGAATGATCAGAATCCGGGGTTCGTCGGATTTCAGAATAATACTCTCTGCTTTCAGGTCGGACGAGGGGTTCACCCAGTCGTCGATCTTCACCCAGGCAACCAGAATGGATCCTGAAAGGACGTAGAAAAACTTCTTCTCCTCCCGATGTCCCTGCCAGGCACGGACGAACCGGGTATCGATGTTCTCAATGATGTAAAAGCGCTTCACCCCCTCAAAATGAAAGTCGTTGACAAAGTCAATACGACCGCGGGGATCGGAGAAGGTGCCGCCGGGGACAGAAAAGGGTTTCAAGTTACTGGTTACTGGTTGCTGGTTGCAGGTTGCAGGTTGCAGGTTGCAGGTTCAAGTTTTAGGTTCCAATTTACAGGACCCCACTCTCCCCTGGGAGAGGGGGTATGGGGG
>CAYGOU010000327.1:1874-3154 GCA_964351455.1 uncultured Porphyromonadaceae bacterium | reverse complement strand
GCTTAAAAGTATAAACCGGCTAAAAACGGTCAACGCTATTTAGGCATGGACAACCTGCAACCTGTAACCTGCAACCTGCAACCTGTAACCTCTCAATCCATGCTCAAGCACCTCTCAATCCGGAACTACGCATTGATCTCCGAACTGGAGGTGGAATTCGGGGAGGGATTGACCACCCTGACCGGAGAAACAGGAGCCGGGAAATCGATTTTGCTGGGAGCCCTTGCCCTTCTGCTGGGAACTCGTGCAGATTCAGGAGTGCTTCAGGATCCCGGTAAGAAGTGCCTGGTGGAGGGCATTTTCATGATTCCTCAGGCAATGAAAGACTTCTTTGCCAGCCATGACCTTGACGCTGAGAATGAAACGATTGTCAGACGCGAGATCAGTCCCGGAGGCAAGTCCAGGGCCTTCCTCAACGACACTCCGGTCAATTTAACTGTTTTGAAGGATTTTGGGGATCGCATGCTTGACGTGCACTCCCAGCACCAGAATCTGATTCTTGCCAGGGCCGACTATCCTGCTGAAGTGATCGACCGTTTCGGTGGACTGACCCCACAGACGGAGTCATACAGGCAACAGTATGAACTCATGAAGGATACAGGCCGACGGCTGTCAAAGCTCCGCGAAGAACTTGCAAAGGTTAGAAGCGATCAGGATTACCTCCAGTTTCAGCTTCAGCAGCTTGACGATGCCCGGCTGCAGCCTGGAGAGCAGGAGGAACTGGAAGCTGAAAGGGAGCTGCTTTCAAATGCCGGTGATATCCACGAAAAGCTGACACAGGCAGTCTACCGGATAGATGGCGAAGAACCTTCGCTGCTCATGGGCATCAAAGCGGTGATGTCAGACCTGCAGGTGATATCCGCCATGACTCCGGCTTTCGAAGAGTTGCGCAGGCGCATGGAGGGCCTTTACATTGAACTGGCCGACCTGAACCGGGATCTTGAGGGGTGGGTTTCGCGTGTTGAACAGAATCCTGAGCGCCTTAGGTTCATTGAGCAGCGGCTTGATTTGATTTATTCACTGGAACAGAAGCACCAGGTGAAGAGGGTTGACGACCTGCTATCACTGGCCAATTCAATACGGCAGCGTTTACAGGCCATTGAAGTCTCGGATGAAGAGGTTGTCAGGCTTGAGAAGGGGTATGCTGGGCAAAGGGATCATCTGGTTAAGCTTGCCGAGGCTTTGACCGGGGCCAGGAAGGGGGTCATTCCTTCGCTTGAAACTGCCGTGAGCGCCCACCTGAAGGAGCTCGGGATTCCTCATGCCCGGTTCGGGGTTGA
>CAYGOU010000327.1:0-1864 GCA_964351455.1 uncultured Porphyromonadaceae bacterium | reverse complement strand
GGGCAGCATGATCCGGAGCATTGCATCAGGCAGGCAGGTGCTCAACATAACCCATCTCCCACAGGTTGCGGCTCTTGGAAATCACCACTTTCTGGTTTACAAATACGATGATGAACATACCACCCGGACCGCCATTCGTAGGCTCAATCCTGATGAGCGAATCGGAGAGCTTGCCAAGATGCTCAGCGGCGACCGGGTTACCGAGGAGGCCATCCGCAATGCCAGGGTGCTACTGGGACAGTAAAGGCAGCCAGCAGCAGGTGTTTCGCTTAATGCGAGTATGCTACCACTCTTCGGGAAGGATGTTTTCCATGCATTTGCTGTAGAAGCCCATCACCCGGGCGCTCATCCCCATGGATGAGAACCCTCCATCATTAAACAGGTTTTGCATGGTCACCTTTTTGGTAAGATCTGAGAAAAGGGTGATGCAATAATCGGCACACTCCTCAGCGGAGGCGTTGCCAAGCGGAGACATCCGGTTCGTAAAGTCATAGAGGCCGTCGAAACCCCTGATGCCACTTCCCGCCGTGGTCATGGTCGGGGATTGTGACACGGTATTGATCCTGACGTTTTTTGAACGGCCGTAGATGTATCCAAAACTGCGCGCTATGCTTTCAAGCAGCGATTTGGCTTCTGCCATGTCGTTGTATCCATAGAAGCTGCGCTGGGCAGCGATGTACGAAAGTGCAACCACCGATCCGAATTCTGCAATGGCATCAAGCTTTTTTGCAGTTTGCAGGAGCTTGTGGAGTGATAAGGCAGAAACATCCAGGGTTTGACTGAAATAGCTGTAATCCAGATCGTCGTAAGAACGTTTTTTTCTGACATTGGGAGACATGCCCACCGAATGCAGGATGAAATCAAGCTTACCCCCAAGAATCTCCTGTGATTTGACCAGCAGGTTCTGCAGATCTTCAACACTAGAAACATCGGCCGCAATTACCTCGCTGCCAGTTTTTTCAGCAAGCTCATGAATGGTACCCAGCCTGATGGCGAATGGAGCGTTGGTTAGAACGAAGCGGGCACCCTCTTCGTGCGCCCTTTCAGCAACTCTCCAGCCGATCGACATGTCGTTCAGGGCTCCGAAAATGATGCCCTTCTTTCCTTGAAGCAGATTATAAGCCATTGGAATGGATATTGGTAAGACAAAGGTTTATTACAAATCAGGAGGCTAAAGGTTCAAATCAGAGGTAGGGCAGCAGAAGTGCCAGGGGTATGATAATGCCGGCAAGGGCATAGATTCCGCCCCTCCCGATCAGACTGTTCTTACCTGACTTGATCAGAAATAGTCCTGTTATCGAAATGATGATCCATGCCACGCAGAAGATGTCTGAAAACCACTTCCACCAGGTACCCGGGTTATAATGAAGGAGGTTCATTTCATATAGCAGGGGTCTCTTCCGTATGATCTCGAGCACTCCCTGTTGGGTTTTCAGATTCAGATCAAGGTTACCGTGGTGCAAAAACACCTTCAGTGCTTCCGGGCTGGGAAAGTAGTGCTTTTTATACTGCTTATCCTGATCAAGATCGTTGAGCAGATCCTTCACCCAGGCTTCGTCGATCTGGTCCTGAGTGATTGCGGATGAGAGGTTAATATCGTAGCGGTTGATGCTGTAGCTGGGATTAAAATCCCGCTTGTGGTTGAGGGCTATACCGGATACTGCATAGATGATTGAAGCACCAAAAAAGAAGTATCCGAAATCGCGGTGAAGAACGCGAATCAGTTTTCTGAAATTCATACAAAAGAATTAGCTATGACTGGCAAAAAGGGAAATCAAGCAGTGCACGGAGGCTCTATTTCTTTTCCTTAAGTTTCTTGACTTCCACAGTATAGAAAGCAAGATATCCTTTATCGCTTGCGGCA
>CAYGOU010000326.1:0-3185 GCA_964351455.1 uncultured Porphyromonadaceae bacterium | reverse complement strand
AGCAGACGCCGGATCTGAAGCTCATCATCAATGATCAGTATGGTATCCGTTTCGTTCATGATTCCTCTTCCTGACAGGTTTCAATGTTGGGTTTTTCGGTTGGGATGTGCAAAACAAATCTTGCCCCACCGGTCTTTGTGTTCTCCACTGTGATCCTGCCGCTGTGTGCCTCGACAAAACCCTTAGCGATGGATAACCCCAGTCCAAGTCCTCCCGACTTGCTTCCTTCGACCCGAAAGAATTTGTTGAAAACATTGCTGATTTCGTTCCTGGGGAAACCGGGACCCCTATCCAATAGTTCTATCCTGAAAGAGTCACCCAAGTGCTCAACCTTCAGGATGATTTCGGAGGTGGCGGGGGCATGTTGTGTGGCGTTGATGACCAGATTGTAAAGAACCTGCTCCATCAGTCCAAAGTCGATTTTCACCAGCGGCATGTCACCGGGGATGTGAACGGTAAGGCTGAAGGGTTTCAATTCATCAGAAAGATTCTGGATAACCTTGTTCACGAGGTCAGTGATATCGCACCAGTCAATTCTTACCGATATAAGTCCGCTCTCAAGGCGTGACATGCTCAGGAGGTTTTCTATAAGCCTGTTGAGGCGCAATGAGGCGGTAAAAATCTCATGACAGAGAGCCCTCTGTACGGGTTCGGGGTTTGATGAATGGATGATGGAGTCGGATGCGCCCATGATGGTGGCAACCGGAATCCTCAGTTCGTGCGAGATGGAGTTGAAGAGGGTTTTATAGAGCCGGTCTGATTCGGCAAGAAAGCGAACCTTCTGGGCCAGTTCACCCAGAAACTCTCTTTCCAGGGCATTCGAAATCTGGGTGGTATAGGTGTCCCAGTATGAACTCTGCGAAAGGAGGGTCCATCCTGACTGCCTGACTGCAATCACTCCGGGATTCAGGCGGGTTCCGCGGAGGGGAAAGAGGGTGTATTCAATTTCAGGAAAATGGTCGGTACCGGCACCGGCTTTCTTTTGGTTAACAAACACCCATGCAGCTACTTCTGACTCAATTGGATCGAGTTTAGGAGTTCTGGTCACCGGATCCTCGGTTATGAGCTTGTGGTTTCCGTCTTGCAGCATGAAGAGGGCTTCGAGTTTAAATTGGTTTCTGATTTCCTCTTTTGCTATTCTCAATACCACTTCTATTCCGTTGGCCTTTGAGAGCTCCCTCGTCAATTGAAAAAGGGCATTTGTTCGTTTTTCACGCTCACTGGCAATCTCCTCCTGTCGCCTCACTCGTGTGGTCAGTACACCGCTCACAAGAGCAATGATGAAAAAAAGACCAAAAATGAGAAGGTCCTCCGTTTTGCCGATGTTAAAGGTATGGTGAGGCGGAATGAAATAGTAGTTCCAAAGCAGGGCCCCCAGTGCAGAAGCCATCAGTATGGGCCAGATACCCACAAAGGTTGACAGGATTGAAACCACAAATAAAAGAATGAACGAAACCACGTGGTAGCTTTCGGTATTAGCCAAAGGAGAACAAAGAAGCGCAGTTCCACCTATGCATGCTACAGCCAGGATGTATTGCATTGTCTGGGTCTTCATTAACCCCCTGAATCTCCTCTTACCAGGTTTTTTCATAACTATTTCATCGGTTTCTCATACCATGTGAACGATTACTTTCTCCAGAAATCCCTGGTAAACAGCACCAGGATGGTGTAAATCTCCAGTCTGCCGAGCAACATAAAGAAAACAAGCAGGAGCTTGTCGATTTCGGGCAGGTGGGCAAAGTTGCTAACTGGCCCGATGGTGCCGATGCCGGGACCAATATTGGCCATGCATGATGCAATGGCGCTGGTTGCGGTTTTCCCATCAATACCGGTTAACATTAGCATGACACTGCCGGCTAAAAAGGTCAGAAAATATAATACAATAAAGGTAAGTATTGAAGAATTGGATTCCTGCGCCAGGCTCTTCTTATTTAACCTCACGTTCAGGATGGCTTTCGGATGGAGGATCTGCCTGAAGCTGTTTGCAAGGTTCTTGAGGGCAACTAAATGCCTGACCATTTTTATACCCCCAGAGGTCGATCCTGTGCACCCGCCAATGAACATGGCCATGAATATGAGTGTCCATGCGTATTCAGGCCAGAGCAGGTAATCGGCGGTTGCGTAGCCTGTGCAGGTAATGATCGAAACCACCTGGAAGAACCCCTCCCTGAACGCCTCCTCCGCAGGTTTCCCCATTTTTGTAAACAAAATGATTGAAACGATCAATCCGAAAAGGCCCATCACCAACAGATAGAATTTCAGCTCATCATTTACTTTGATTTTCCTTATTTCTCCCTTTAAAAGGTAATAATGGATTACAAAGTTGGTTCCGGACAATACCATGAAGGCCATGATAACATATTGAATATAAGGGGAGTATTCTCCAATGCTTGAGTTTTTGGGCGAGAATCCCCCAGTGGATACCGTTCCGAAGGTGTGACAAACACTTTCGAAAAGGCTCATGCCTCCAGGCAATAAAAAAAGGATTTCCAGTATGGTAAGGCCCAGATAAATGAGAAGCAAACGAATACCAACAGCCTTGATTCGTGGCTGAATCCTGTCCTGCAACGAGGATTCGAGGGTGAAAAGGTGATAGCCTCCGATGTGCATGGTTGGCATCACCAGGATGACGATGACGATTATGCCTATACCACCTATCCAATGTGTCATCGAACGCCAGAAAAGAATGGAATGGGGCAGTGCCTCGATATCGGTCAGAATGGATGATCCGGTTGTTGTAAATCCAGATGCTGATTCGAAAAAGGCATCAATAAAGCCTGGTATGCTGCCCGAAAGGAGGTAGGGCAGGGATCCCAACAGGCAGATGATGGCCCAGGATACTGAAACGGTCAGGTAAGCCTCCCTTCGTCGAATAAGAATGGTGTTGTGTTTTCCAATCCCCCTGAGGGCGATTCCAAGCATCAGGGCTGCGCCTGCCGGAACCATGAAGGGCCAAATCCTTTCATCGAAAAGGTATGCAATTCCTCCGCAAAAAAACATCAATACGGAGATTACCATTAAGATTCGGCCAATGATCCCGGGCATGCCGCAAAAGTGCCACAGGTTTTATAAATTGGCCATAAAGAATGTTCAGAGGAGCATAAAGAAAATATAAAGACCCACGAGGTAATAGCAGCGGTTGGCTTAAGCCGAAAGAACATGCGATTCACTAATAATGTAGCAAG
>CAYGOU010000325.1:0-3196 GCA_964351455.1 uncultured Porphyromonadaceae bacterium | reverse complement strand
GTAAAATACTTCGACATCATTGAGGAGACCCCTCAGAAGGATTTTTATATCCAGGGAATCATTCTCGATCCGGATCTGAACCGTGCCATTGGTAAGGGATTCTCACTCTATCAAAAGGGTGACCGCGAAGGGGCCCTGATATCTTTCATCGATGCGGCTGAGATGGATCTATACTTTGAGTATGGAATGGTTTATTTTAATATCATATACTTGCTGGCTCAGATGAACCGGTGGCAGGAGGCGAGAGATTGGTATGCAAAATTCAAGAACCGTTTCTTTTTTGATAAGTCACTACTTGAGATGGAGTTTAACCGGATGGGAATCCTAAGCCGGTTGCAGTAAGAAGGGCGGAGTCGCCAAAAAACCTTACTTTCACGGATCTTTTTGCAAGAGAGTCAATTGTTATGATCGCTATGGAGAAAAAAGTATTGCTGATGATATTGGATGGCTGGGGTTGCGGGCAAAAGCCTGAAGCCGATGCCATCCGACAGGCAGGCACGCCTTACATGGACAGCCTGTTGAATCGTTTCCCAAATTCAAAACTAAAGACATCCGGGGAGGATGTTGGACTGCCCGAGGGCCAGATGGGCAACTCAGAGGTAGGCCATCTTAACATCGGGGCCGGAAGGGTGGTATATCAGGATCTTGTAAAGATCAACCGGGCCATCAGGGACGGGTCAATCTCCCATAACCCGGTTTTGAACAAGGCATTTACCCACGCCCGCGAATATCAGCGTGCGGTTCATTTTATCGGCCTGGTAAGCGACGGAGGGGTTCACTCCCTTGATGAGCATCTCTACGCTTTATGCGACATGGCTGCAGGATCGGGTCTTAGTGAGATATTTATCCATGCGATTACCGACGGCCGGGATACCGATCCTCGCAGTGGATTGGGTTTTGTCAAAGAGCTTGAGGAGCATCTGAATGAATCCCCTGTACGCATAGCCTCGCTGATCGGGCGTTATTATGCGATGGACCGCGACAAACGATGGGAGCGAATCCGGGAGGGTTATGACCTCTATGTCAGGGGGAAGGGCAAGTTTACCCGTTCTATTCAGGATGCCATCAGAGAGAGCTATGAAGAAGGTGTGACCGATGAATTTATCCGGCCAGTTGTCAGGGTGGATCAATCGGGAGAGCCCATAGGCCTGATCAAAGAGGGGGATGTGGTCATTTGTTTCAATTTCAGAACCGATCGGCTAAGGGAACTGACAGTGGTACTCACCCAGCGTGACATGCCGGAATTTGAAATGAGAACGCTGCAGCTCGACTATTACACCCTTACCCGCTACGACGACACTTTCCGCAATGTTGAGGTGGTCTTTGACAAGGACAATGTGAGTGACACCCTGGGTGAGGTGATTTCTAGTTGCGGAAAGAAACAGATCCGCATAGCTGAAACCGAGAAATATGCCCATGTTACCTTCTTCTTTTCAGGCGGTCGGGAGCAGCCTTTTGAGGGTGAAAAAAGGATTATGATACCCTCCCCTAAGGTGGCTACCTACGATCTTCAGCCTGAAATGAGCGCCTTCCTGGTGAGGGATGCCATCGTTGAAGAACTTTCAAAGGGTGAGGCAGACTTCATCTGTCTCAATTTTGCCAATGGGGACATGGTGGGTCACACCGGTGTATGGGAGGCCATCATCAAGGCAGTGGAGGCGGTTGACCTTTGTGTAAAAGATGTGGTTGAGGCAGCCCGCAACAACGGATATACCATCCTGATCATGGCCGACCACGGAAATGCAGATTACGCGATCAACCCCGACGGGAGTCCAAATACTGCCCACAGCCTTAACCCGGTTCCTTGTGTACTGGTGACGGATGAGTATCCGTCTGTTCGCGACGGGATTTTGGCCGATATTGCCCCAACCGTTCTAAGGATCATGGGCCTGAGTATTCCTGCCTCAATGACCGGAAATCCGTTGGTTGACTGAACCATGCTTCAGATCGGAAATACCCTTGTCAGCCTTCAGGTATTAGGCCTTCATTTTTGCTGTGATCTCCCGGCCTGTTCGGGAGCCTGCTGTGTCAAGGGAGATGCCGGAGCACCACTTGAGTCGGCAGAGGTTGATTTTCTGGAAAACGAATATCCAAAAATTGCCCCTTTTCTAAGGGAGGAGGGCAGGGAGGCCATTTTGAGCCAGGGAACCTGGGTGGTTGATGAGGAGGGTGAGAAGGTGACCCCCCTGATTGAGGGTGCTGAGTGTGCCTATACCCTTTTTGATAAAGGAATCGCAAATTGCGGGATAGAAAAGGCATGGGAAGCCGGGGCAACTACCTTCAGGAAGCCGGTAAGCTGCCACCTTTATCCAATCAGAATCAGGAAGTTTAAGCAGTATGATGCCGTGAACTACGACCAGTGGGAGGTTTGTGCACCTGCCCTTATCAGGGGAGACCAAACCGGGATTCCGGTTTTTCGGTTTGTCAGGGAAGCCCTGGTGCGGAAATACGGCACGGAGTGGTATGATGAACTTGAACTGGCGAGCAATCAGATAGACCTGACTCGATATAAGTTTTGAGTGCAGCCTTTAATTCTTATCTTCAACGCGTTTAATAAGGAGCAGAATGAAACGAATACCCATACTACTGCTGCCTTTGTTTTTCCTTTTTCAGCCGTCTGAAGCTCAGAACCGGACAGACAGCACCGTGATCATCGGCAACAACCGCATTGTTCACCAGGGGCGCATATACCGTCAGAATGCACCCTATGTCACACTGGGATATGGTACGGGATACAATTTGGGCAAAGCCTCCTTTGAACAGAACCTGATGATATCTTACCACCATTTTATCAAAGGAATTGGAATTTTTGGCGGATATCATTCGTCGTCCGATGAGAAAATTTGGTGGAGGTCTTACCAAAAACTTACCGATCTTTATCTGGGTGTAGGGAAGCGATGGGAAAGCATCCGCTTCAATGCTGCCATATTCGGTGGGCCGAGCCTTGCATACGGAAGTTACACCGGAATCCACCCGGAGCATGGCAAGGATTGGGCCTGGGGATTTATGCAACCGGGTTTGGTGCTCGAAGGACAGCTGTCTTACCGCCTGCTTTACGATGTGGGTTTGGGCCTTTCATTTTACGGGAGCCTTAACCGTCATTACCAGGTGGCCGGAGCGCAGCTGCACCTCTTTTTTTCAACAGCCTATGTCAGAAATTACGAATAATCAAACTATTATAACATGACCATCAAAG
>CAYGOU010000324.1:0-3208 GCA_964351455.1 uncultured Porphyromonadaceae bacterium | reverse complement strand
TCTTTCAGGATGCTTGCGCCATGGGCATTGTGGACGCTCATCTGCGTGCTGGCATGCATGCACAAATCCGGGAATTCTGCCTTGATCAGCCTCGCCAGGCCAAGGTCCTGGATGATGACCGCATCTGCCCGAAAATTGCATAGTTTTTCAAGCAGGCGCTGGACGTCTGCCATCTCCTGCTGCTTGATGAGGGTGTTGACCGTTACATAAACCCGCCGGCCATACAGGTGCGCCAAATCAATGGCATTTTTGAGCGCATTGTCATCAAAGCCGGCAGTTGCCCTGGCACCATGGGCAGATGCGCCCAGGTAAATGGCATCAGCACCGGCAGCAACAGCGGCCTGAAGCGCTTCGGGGCTGCCGGCAGGGGAGAGCAGCTCAGGCTTCATCCAGCTGGCCCTTTTGAAGTTCTTCCAGCTGTGTGCGCAAGCGTGAGGCAACTTTTTGGGCCTTGACCAGTTCATCCGCAAGTGAAAGCGCGGCAGCGACTGCGCAGGCTTCGCTTCCCAGATCTGGATTCTGCAGGGCAGTCTCCATGACACGCCTGTCGGTCATCTGGGCCAGGTGGTGGAAATGCTCTGGCTCTTCTGTGCCGGAAAGCTGGTAGCTTTTACCGGCAACCTGCACTTTGACAGTGGTGATTTTCATGGCTTACAGGCGGGTGAAGGGATACTCGATCCCCTTGGTCTCCACACGGATGCTTTGAATCACCTGGGGGGAGAGCGGTTTGTCAGAGGCATCCCGCTTGGCGGAAACGATCTGATCAACCGCTTCCATACCGGAGAGAACCTTGCCAAAGGCAGCATAAGCGCCGTCAAGGTGCGGGGCATCCGCCACCATGACAAAAAACTGACTGCCGGCGGAGTCCATGCGCATGCTGCGTGCCATGCTCAGTACACCACGGCTGTGCTTTAAGGGGTTCTTTACGCCGTTTTGAGAGAATTCACCTTTGATGCCGTAGCCTGGGCCGCCCATGCCGGTGCCGGAGGGGCAGCCGCCCTGGATCATGAAGCCGGGGATGACCCGGTGAAAGATCAGCCCGTCATAAAAGGACTGGTTGGCCAGGGCGATAAAATTCCCGACGCTCTGGGGTGCGTCCTGCGGATATAGTTCCCCGGCAAGGACCTGCCCGTTTTCCAGAGTGATAGTAAAAGTTGGGTTTTGTTCCATGTTTGCCTCCGATTGATCTGTTTGTGCAACAGCAGCGCGTGAAGTTTTGATGAAACCTCCTGCTGATTGTCATCCGTATGATACCATGAAAAGCAGGGTATCTACAAGAAATCCAAGGTCTCGCTGCCTGCCGGGAAGCAAGATAATATACATTATGTTTTAATGAAATCGCATTCACGAAGGTTGATTCTCAAAAACATTGAAACATTCAAAATCAAGGCTTGACAAGCGTTCAGGTCTTTAGTAAGATACACCTTGCCGCTCGTAACGGCAGCCTTCGGGGTGTAGCGCAGCCTGGTAGCGCACGTGCTTTGGGAGCATGGGGCCGGGGGTTCAAATCCCTTCACCCCGACCATTTTTCGGGTTGAAGACAATGGGGCCCCGTGGTCAAGCGGTCAAGACACCGCCCTTTCACGGCGGTAACAGGGGTTCGAGTCCCCTCGGGGTCACCACTTTTTTGAACCTAAGCTTAGATGGCAGGCAATGCGACGGGCCTTTAGCTCAGTTGGTCAGAGCGGCCGGCTCATAACCGGTTGGTCCGGGGTTCAAGTCCCTGAAGGCCCACCAATTCCTGGCCCGGTAGTTCAGTTGGTTAGAATGCCAGCCTGTCACGCTGGAGGTCGAGGGTTCGAGCCCCTTCCGGGTCGCCATTTTCCTGCTGGTTGGGTCCGTGCTGGTGTAGCTCAATTGGCAGAGCAGCTGATTTGTAATCAGCAGGTTGCGGGTTCAAGTCCCTTCACCAGCTCCACATGGATGGGTTCCCGAGTGGCCAAAGGGAGCAGACTGTAAATCTGCCAGCGCAGCTTTCGGTGGTTCGAATCCACCCCCATCCACCAGGAACCCCGCGATCAGCGGGGTTCTTTTTATCGCATTCCAATTGCTTTCTGCCCTGCTGAACGAGTTGGGAAACAGAGTCATTCCGCCTGAGCCATAAAGAGGCGCGGAATGAGGTGAAATCGCCGGATATTCACTGTTTGAACGCTTGACAAAAGAACTTCCTTTGGATAAGATAGGCAAGCGCCTCGGGGCGCGGGGGAGCATAGCTCAGCTGGGAGAGCATCTGCCTTACAAGCAGAGGGTCACAGGTTCGAGCCCTGTTGTTCCCACCATTATGGCGCAGTAGTTCAGTTGGTTAGAATGCCAGCCTGTCACGCTGGAGGTCGAGGGTTCGAGCCCCTTCTGCGTCGCCATCAATCCCCGGTTCTCTAGGAGCCGGAACATGCCCAGATAGCTCAGTCGGTAGAGCAGTGGACTGAAAATCCTCGTGTGGTTGGTTCGATTCCGACTCTGGGCACCAAATCCGGTCGATGCAATCGGCCGGTTTTTCTTTTCCGATAATTTATCATATGCAATGGCGCAAGAGAGATACGGATTGTCAATTTTCTCTCTGGTCATATTTTGGGATCGAAAATACGATATAATATTTCTACTTTGACTTTTTCGGAGGGCAAACTTATGGACAAGGCATATGCCTTAAACAAGAAGCAGGTACTCGAAGAACTGAAATCCGACGAGGATGTCGGACTCTCCCGGATTGAGGCAGAGAAGCGGCTGATTCAATACGGTCTGAATTCCTTGGGAGAAGAGAAAAAAACTCCCTTATGGAAACGCTTTCTGAGTCAGTTTGCCGACGCGATGGTCCTCATTCTGATCGGCGCGGCGGTTCTCTCCGCATTCATGGCGCTTCAGGAGCCCGGATTCGAAGGTTGGATTGACGTGATCGTCATTATGGCTATTGTCATTATCAACGCGATTCTCGGCGTTTATCAGGAAGGCAAGGCCGACCAGGCCATTGCCGCGCTCAAGCGGATGAGCTCGCCCCGGTGCAAGGTCATTCGCGACGGTCAGAAGAAGGAAATTCCTTCCGATCAGCTGGTTCCGGGCGACATCGTAGCCCTGGAGGCCGGCGATCTGGTTGCGGCCGACATTCGAATATTGTCACAGAATTCCATCAAGGTCGAAGAGGCCTCTTTAACCGGTGAATCGGTACCGGTAGAAAAGAATCCATCCGCTGTTCTTGCCGAGGACACCGGATTGG
>CAYGOU010000323.1:0-3220 GCA_964351455.1 uncultured Porphyromonadaceae bacterium | reverse complement strand
AAATTAGGGGGGGGTGTTAAAAATAAGGATAATATATCTTGATAAAGGGCAAAAATCAAGGGGGGTGTCTAAAAAAATAATAATACTTTTGCAGGGGAGTGCTGTTTTGTTTTTGTAAATCATAAAAAATCAATACCCATGTCATCCATCCGCTTTGCCGCCATGAAGGAGTTGTTCTCCAGGGTTCCGCTGAATGTGGTTCCTCCCAGTGAAAAGGTTTCCGATTTTTTCGGACGTGATACTTTCGGGCTTGATACGATGAAAAAGTACCTGCCGACAGAGGCCTTTGAGAATGTGCAAAAAGCTATGGACACCTGGGGGCATATCGACCGGAAGGTTGCAGATTCGGTGGCTTCTGCCATGAAAGCCTGGGCAATGGAGCGGGGGGCGACCCATTACACACACTGGTTTCATCCGCTGAACGGTTCAACGGCTGAGAAGCATGATGCCTTCTTTGAGCCATCGCGTGATGGGAAAATGTTTGAGCATTTCAGTGCCGGCTCACTTATTCAGCAGGAACCCGATGCTTCATCCCTGCCGAGCGGGGGGATACGCAATACTTTTGAAGCGCGTGGTTACTCAGCCTGGGATCCCTCGTCGCCCGCCTTTATCGTTGACAGAACCCTTTGCATTCCGACCGTTTTTGTTTCTTATACCGGGGATGCTCTTGATTACAAGACTCCCCTGCTGAAATCATTATACGCGCTCGACAAGGCAGCGGTGGATGTTTGCCAGCTGTTTGACCGCAGCGTGACCAAGGTCATTGCTACCCTCGGGTGGGAGCAGGAGTATTTCCTGGTTGACGAAGCCCTCTATTATGCCCGTCCCGATCTTGTTCTTACCGACCGTACCCTGATGGGCCATGCGGCGGCACGCGACCAACAGCTCGCCGATCACTACTTTGGCTCCATTCCGGAGAGGGTTTCAGCTTACATGAAAGACATGGAGTACGAGTGTTACAAGCTGGGGATTCCGATCCGAACCAAGCACAACGAGGTGGCACCAAACCAATACGAGTGCGCTCCGGTATTTGAGGAGGCAAACCTTGCGGTCGATCACAACCAGCTGCTGATGGATGTTATGAAGCGCGTCGCCCGAAAGCATCATTTCAGGGTGCTGTTTCATGAAAAGCCCTACAAGGGCATCAATGGGTCGGGTAAGCACAACAACTGGTCGATGCTGACCGATACAGGTATCAACCTGCTTGCTCCCGGCACCACACCGAAGACCAACCTGCAGTTTCTTACCTTCCTGGTCAATACCATCAAGGCAGTACATGATCACGACGAACTCCTGCGTGCCAGCGTGGTTTCTGCAGGAAATGAGCACCGCCTGGGTGCTCACGAGGCTCCTCCGGCCATCATTTCTGTTTTCGTGGGAGAATATTTAACCGGATTATTGAAAGAGATCGAGGATAAGGTTCCCAGTTCGAAGATGAACGCTGATCTTAAAAGTGAACTTAAGCTGAACATTGGAAAGATCCCGGAAATCCTCAGAGACAATACCGACCGCAACCGCACCAGTCCTTTTGCTTTTACCGGAAACCGTTTTGAATTCAGGGCAGTAGGTTCTTCGATGAACTGCGCAGCGCCCATGACCATTCTGAACACCGCTGTTGCCAATCAGCTCCAGGAATTCAGACAGGAGGTAGCCGAGCTGATCCAGCAGGGGGACAAGAAAGATGAAGCCATTTTCAGAATACTCCGCGATTATATCATTCATTCGAAGCGTATCCTCTTTGAAGGAAATGGTTACAGCGAAGAGTGGAAAGAGGAGGCTGCAAGGCGGGGACTTACCAACATCGTTGATGCCTCTGAAGCCCTGAAAGCCTATCTGCTCCCCAGCTCGATTGAATTGTTGGGCAAGCATAATGTGTTGACAGCCCGGGAGCTTGAAGCCAGGTATGAGATCCGCCTTGAGACCTTCACCAAAAGAATTCAGATTGAAGCCAGAGTCTTGGGCGACCTTGCTGTGAACCATATCATTCCGACCGTGATACGTTACCAGAATTATCTGATCGAAAATGTTAAGGGATTGAAGGATATATTGCCGGCAACCGAATTCGGGGATGCTGCCAGCTACCAGCTGAACGCAATAAAAAGGATCTCAAAGCATAAATCCCTCATTCTTGAAATGGTCGACGAAATGATCACCGCCAGGAAGGAGGCCAACAAGATCGAAGATGTCAGACAACGGGCCGAGGTGTATAGCAAACGGGTAAAACCCTACCTCAATGAAATCAGAACCCACATTGACAAACTTGAGCTGATTGTGGATGATGAACTCTGGCCCCTGCCAAAATACAGGGAGCTGTTGTTTGCCCGATGACTTGTTGATTAAGCATGGTAAACCGGTATACGATCTGCCTCATTTGGTGCGTTCTTGTATCCTGATAGGCAAATTATGCCTATTTTTACCTGAGTTCAGGCAAAATGTGAAGCATGAAAGGATTACCTGTTTTGTTGACTATTGCGCTGGCACTGCTGGTGGCTCAGCCGGTCATGTCGCAGCGCCGCGACCTGATGGCACAGGCTGATAAGATTTTTGCAATTGGCGAGTACCACAACGCGATTGACAAATACAAGAAGGCCTATCAGAAGGAGCGCGATACCCAGAAGAAAACCGAGATTACCCTCAAGATTGCCCGGTGTTACATGCTGATAAATGACAGCCGTAAAGCGGAATCCTATCTGGCAAGGGTGATCCGGCGAAAGTATCCGGATCCCAGGGTGAGCCTCTATTATGCTGAGGTTTTAAAGAGCAACGGGAAATTCGAGGAATCGAAAACCGCTTACCAGAACTATCTGAAAAGTGAACCGGCCGATCAGCTGGCCATGCTGGCGTACCAAACGGTGGATTCGATCCTGACATGGATAGAATCCCCAACCCGCTATCAGGTTGAGAATATGAAGGATTTCAACAGCCGTGATCACGATTTCAGTCCTTTCTTCGCAAGTGCCGACTACAGGGAACTATATTTCACCACCTCAAGGGAGGGAGCCGAAGGAAACAAGATTCACGGAGGCACCGGGGCCAGTTTTACGGATATTTTTTCAACGAGACTCGATAACAAGCAGAAATGGTCGGTGCCCACCCCCATTGACAAGACCGTCAATACGCAATATGATGAGGGCACCCCCTGGATATCGGCAGATGGCAACACCATGTATTTTACCCGTTGCCGCTATGACAAATCAGAGGCTTTAGGGTGCCAGATTCT
>CAYGOU010000322.1:0-3233 GCA_964351455.1 uncultured Porphyromonadaceae bacterium | reverse complement strand
TTTACATGTTCTGAAAGGTGTAAATTTACAATTTTGGTTCTAATAGCTCTATTGGAAAGAATGAGGCATTCACTTTTTGTGATGGTGTGGCTTTTGGGATTGAGCCATTCGGTTTCAGCCCAGGCCATTTACGGCAACAGTAGGTTTTTTCGTCTGAGTCAACAGCTTGAACAACTCCGGCAGGATCTTAACATTCCGGGGATGTCAGCCGCTGTGACCGACGGCAATTCGGTCGTGTGGAGTTCAGGTTTTGGCTTTGCCGACCTTGAACGAAATCTTCAGGCAGTCAATGAAACATCCTATCGCATTTCTACGCTGGGAGAGCCGGTACTGGCGTTTCTTATGCTTAGCCTGGCCGAGGAGGGCAACCTCAGTCTGGATGATCTTGCAGAGAATTATGATGTTAAACTCAAGAATTCCAAGGTGCGGCTCAGGCACCTGCTTTCGCATACCAGCAGTGGAACCCCGGGCGAGAAGTTCAGTCCCGATCCGGGCAGGCTGGATCGGCTTGCCAATCTTTTTGAAGTGGTATTAAAGCAATCCTACAGTGAGGTTTTAAACTACAGGGTGCTAAAGCCCTTCGGTATGACCCGTTCGGCTCCATACAGGATCGATCCGGTGCATGAAATGGCCTTTGCTGATACCGCCCTGCAGGAGGCGGTTAAAATGCTGGCAACCTGTTACGGGTATGAACCCGGTCTGGGGGTCGTTCCGGCTGCAGATGCATCAGCTTCTGGTCTTTGGGGAGGCTGGATAAGTACAGCCGAAGATTATGCCAGATTTCTTCAGGCACAGGACACTCTGCTATCCGCTGCCTCTCTTAAGTTGCTCTATTCGCCCGGTGAAAACCCGAAAGGTATAGCGATGCCTTACGCAATGGGTTGGTTCATTCAGGAGGTATACGGACACACCTTCGCCTGGAATGCCGGCTATAGTTCGCCAGGCCACTCCTCTCTTGTGGTTCGCGATCTTGTTACGGGTTTATCTTTTATTTTGATGGCAAACAGTGATCGTTTGAGCCGTCCGTTCTGGCTTCAGGGAGGTGATCTTCTCAGGTCGCCTGCCGCCCTGATTTTTTTGCGGACGATTGTTTTTCCATCGGAGCAGCGCGTGCTATTATCGGATGCCGAGCAGGAGGCAGCAGACAGGATTTCTTATGCCACGCTGGAGTTGGAACCGGTGGGAGGACTTGAAAAGATTCTGTTATGGTTTGTTTTCGTGATCCAATTATCTGCGCTGTTGCTCTGGCCTGTTGGATGGCTGTCGCGACTGCGCTCCAGGATTTTTCATGGTTTCTGGTTTACCGTCAGCCGCTATTTTGCCCTGACAACAGCGCTTCTCTCACTTATTTCGAATGCGCTGTTTTCAAAATGGCCTGAACTTCACTACTGGGGAATAACACCAGAATGGCAGCCGGCCCAGCCATTCATTGAAAACCTGCTATTGATGCTGCCAACCATCATTTTCTATCTCCTGATTCCACAGGTACTGGTGACCCTGATGGTCTGGATTCGCAGAAGCGGGAGTCCTACGTTCAGAACGCATCTCCTGCTGGTCACCATTGTGACTGCACTTTACGCCCTCTTACTGCACGAGTGGAACCTAATCGATTTTGCTTTCTGGGTTTAGCCTTCTGAGCCTTATTGCAGAAAAAATCTCCATTGCAGTGGTTATTCCGTTCCGGTCGGGATAAACCTCTGAATCGATTCCCTTGGGATGGCTGTGGCCTATATATCTGGGTCTTTCAATGAAAATCAAGGAGTCGGCAAGAACCATGAAGCTGGACTTCCAGATCACCGATGGCTGTCCGTTGCTTCCTTGGTTTGGGGTGTAAAAATCGTTGTGGTCATTGGGGAGGTTGGCTTCAACAAAAATTTGAATGGTGTCATTGGCCCCCGAAAATGCAGGTTCCCAGTGCAGCACGAAAGTTGATCGGGTCGGAGTTGCAGTGGTGATTGCATCCAGCCTGGCTCCCTCAGGGTCGAGTCCTTCCAGATCACGAACCCTGTACCACACCGGCAAGCTTTCGGATTGGTTGCCCCCGCCGTGCCAGGCATTCTTGGCAGCTTTGCAGGTGGCATAAAGGGATTGTGACGATCCGTCCGGATATAGGGCCCAGATCGCGTAGGAGGGGGCCACACTCCAGGTGCCGGCATTGGTTTCAAGTAGAAGCTCGACGGTTGAAGATCCCGAACTTGACTCGACAAGATGAATATCCGGTGAGGGCCGGCATATGGTTCCTGGTTCGGGCTGATCTGCTGAGCAACCCGCCAACAGGAGAGTGAGGATGGGAACGAATAAGCTTCTTGTAATAAACATTTTGGCAGTTTTCATAAAGATACAAAATAGGACGCCTAAGGTTTAAAATTGTATACTTGCATAGACCATTTTTTTCAATTCGCAAAATTCCTTAATCATGGCACTGACACAATCCAACCCATTCCCGCTTGGTACAAGGGCTCCGTCGTTTAGCCTGCCCGATGCGGTCTCAGGAAAGACCCTGTCTCTTCATGACCTTAAATCAGACAAGGCTACTGTCATCATGTTCATATGCAATCATTGCCCCTATGTGAAGCATGTGAATGAAGGACTTGTAAAGCTGGCGGGTAAATACATTTCGAAGGGGGTTTCATTTATTGCCATCAGCAGTAACGATGCAGAGCGCTACCCCGAGGATGGACCGGAAAAGATGAAGGAGTATGCCCTGAATCTGGCATACCCGTTTCCCTACCTGTACGATGAATCGCAGGAGGTAGCAAGGGCCTATGATGCAGCCTGCACGCCTGAGTTTTACCTGTTTGATGGAGGATTACAGCTGGTTTATCACGGGCAGATGGATGACAGCCGGCCTGGCAATGGAATTCCGGTCACAGGTGAGGATCTTTCACATGCCATCGACCTCGTCTTACTCGGAAAACAAGTACCGTCGAAGCAGAAGCCGGGAATAGGATGCAGCATCAAATGGCGTAGCTGAATATTTCAATAAGTCAGGTTGATGGTTCTTTATGTTTGTATTATCTTTATTACAAATGTTACGATCATGAAGAGAGTTTACCTCGGGATTGCTTTTCTTTTGCTTATAGGTGGATTTATGTCCGCCTGCGGGGATTACTATTACATCGACCCATACGGAACCAGTAAGGAACCTCTGGTTGTAAACTTCTGGACCAACGGTGAGCAGGTTCTGGATGTCTATGTCGATGGCAGTCGCTATGGCACCCTGCCCAAAACCC
>CAYGOU010000321.1:0-3246 GCA_964351455.1 uncultured Porphyromonadaceae bacterium | reverse complement strand
TTCAACCTGCAACCTGCAACCTGCAACCTGCAACCTGCAACCAGTAACCAGTAACTAGTAACTAGCAACCAGCAACCAACTCCTTCCCCGATGAAATTTCTATCATATTCCTCCCTGTCGCTCGGTTTATCGGCCCTCACGCTGTCCGGATGCCAGAAGCCCGAACCTCCGAGACCCAACATCCTGTTTATCATGTCAGACGACCATGCATATCAGGCGGTGTCGGCTTATGGTCACGGACTGAACCACACCCCGAACATTGACCGGCTCGCCGAGGAGGGCATATTGTTCAACCGGGCCTTCTGTACCAATTCGATATCGGCTCCCAGCCGGGCGGTGGTGCTTACCGGAAAGTTCAGCCACATGAACGGTCATCTGGATAACAGCACACAGTTTGACGGAAGCCAGACCACCGTGCCCAAGTTGCTGCGTGAGGCGGGATATGAAACGGCGATGGTTGGAAAATGGCATTTGCAGAGTGATCCAACCGGTTTTGACTTCTGGAGGGTTCTGCTTGGACAGGGGCCTTATTACAATCCCGATATGAAGGATTCGGCGGGAACCCGGCAGTATATGGGCTATACCACCACGGTGATCACCGACCAGGCGCTTGAATGGCTCGACCGCAGGGATCAGGATAAACCATTCTTTCTGATGCTGCACCACAAGGCGCCGCACCGGGCCTGGGCTCCGGAGCCAAAGCACTTCAGATTGTTCGAAAACCATCAGTTTCCGGTTCCGGACAATTACTTCGATGATTATTCAAACCGTGGCAGGGCCGCCCGTGAGCAGGAGATGTCGGTGATCAAGGATATGACCCTGCACTACGACCTTAAGGTGATTCCGCGGGAGGGGGATTCGGTGACCGGCACCGACCGCTGGTGGGAGAGTGAGCTCAACCGGATGACGCCTGAGCAGCGGTCGCTGTGGGAGGAGTACTACCAGCCGATGAGCGATGCCTTCTATGCCGCCAACCTGACGGGAGATGATCTGGCCCTTTGGAAATACCAGCGATACATGAACGATTACCTGGCCTGCATTCAGAGTGTCGACGACCAGGTTGGCAGGGTGCTGGATTACCTCGAAGAGAAGGGACTGCTCGAAAACACCCTGGTCGTTTATACCTCAGATCAGGGCTTTTATTTGGGCGAGCATGGCTGGTTCGACAAGCGTTTCATGTACGAGGAGAGCCTGGGGATGCCGCTGATGATGCGCTATCCGAAAATGATCAAACCGGGCAGGGAAAGTGATGCCCTGGTGCAGAACGTTGACTTTGCCGAAACCTTCCTTGACCTGGCCGGCGTTGCCGCTCCCGACAGCATGCAGGGGATGTCATTAAAACCCATTTTAACCACTTCAACCACTTCGCCCCCCCAAAACTGGCGCTCATCCATTTATTACCACTACTACGAATATCCTGGCGTGCATGCGGTTAAGCGACATTACGGGGTTCGAACCGACCGTTACAAGCTGATCCATTTTTACCACGACAACGACGAATGGGAGCTTTTTGACCTGGAGACCGATCCGTCAGAAATGAAGAATGTTTACGAAGATCCCGGCTATGCCGATGTTCGTGAGGATCTGCACAAGGAGCTTGAGCGACTGAGGGTGGAGTATGGGGATGAGACGATGAAGGGGTTTACTGGATTTTGATTTTGAAAGGCATTTATTCCACCTTCTCAAACACCTCGCTCAGCAATTTGATCCCTTGCCGGTTCAATGGTATGGTGTAGGAAAACCCATTGATCTTCAAAACGCAGTTTCCCTTTTTACGATCAACCTGGCTAAGGAAATGAAGGTTGAGGATGTGAGAACGTCCGGTTCGGATGAACTGGGGTGAGAGCTGCATCTCATCAATATCCCCAATCTTGACCGTGACGGTCCTTTTTTCTCCCGTATTGAGAAAGAGGGTCGAATAGTTACCATCCGCTTCAATGTATATAATGCTTGCGATATCTATGATGAAGAAGCCGTTGATTGTGTTGAACTTGACCCTTTGGGTCGGCTGAATGGATAATGATCCCTTCTCTGCCTGATGTCTCGTTGTAAGAACTCTGGCTACCAGAGTCATTAACTCCTGGTATCCGATGGGTTTCAGCAGGTAATCGAAAGCCCGGCTGCGGATGGCTTCGATTACATATTGATCGTGTCCGGTTGTGAAAACCACGAATGGATGAGATCCTGCAGCGTGGATCTCTTTCGCCAGTTCCAGTCCGCTGCACCCTGGCATCTCAATATCCAGAAAGACCAGGTCGGGTTTAAGAGCAGGAAGCCTTACCAGTGCTTCACATGGATCGTTAAAACTCTGGATCAGTTTCAATTCAGGAATCCGGTTAACGAGGTCGCTCATCAGGGATACCGACTTGGGCTCATCGTCAACGATAACGCAATTCAGAGGCTTTTCCATCAGGGGGTCTTGGTCGCATAAATATAAAGATCCTGATGGTCATTTGCAAGAAGATGCAGAGTGTAACAAAAAGAACACGGGGTCGTCTTAACCATGAAAATCATACATCCATTGCCATGAAAAGAAATTACCTCCTTCTTGCCCTGCTGATAACCCCCGTACTTGTCCAGGCCCAGTCGTGGTCGGTGAAAAGAGAGCTCCGCCGGGCAGATCCCGGTCGCGAAGTGACCCGGGTTATGGTGCCGGGCTTCGTCATGAAGTTCGCCTGCCTCTTTGTTGATGAACCCGAAACCCGCAGCCTCCTGAGAAAAATTGGCGGCGTTTATGTATGGACCACCGAGGATAGATCCTACGCAACCGAAACCGATGTGCCGTCATCCATTGTCCGCAAGGTGAAAAGCCGGGGCTTCGAGGAGCTCATGTCGGTAAAAAGCGACGGAGAGGATGTTAACATCCTGATGCGCCAGAAAGGGCGTCACCATGAATATCTATTCGCAGTAAACGGAGATGAAGATGTGGTGGTGTACCTGAAAAGCCGGCTCTCGCTCTCCGATCTGGCCAAACATGGAGATTTCAACGTCGGAGGTGTCAAACTGAACAGCATCAGCCAAACGCTCTAACCCAAAGCATCGGCATGATTTTTTTCGAACGGACGCAGCTGCGCTGCTAAGATGTTCGAAAAAAATCATGCCGATGCTTTGGGTTTCTTCTGAAACCTGTTTCTCCGAATCAGCAGTTGCAGTTGCGGCAGAGCTTCTCAGCCTCTGGCTTCTTCAGCCTGATCCCGTCGATGTAACGAATCTGGAAATCCCTGATAAATGAGAACTTCTCAAGCT
>CAYGOU010000320.1:0-3271 GCA_964351455.1 uncultured Porphyromonadaceae bacterium | reverse complement strand
CCATATAAAAATGGCTATGAAGAAATTGATTCTGCTGGGAACCATCACCGCCCTGGTGCTTTCAGGATGTAGCAGCTCAGGCAGCGGCGAATTGGTAGGCGTACAAAAACGGGAAAAATGGTTCGAACCCGATCCCTACGGCATGGTGAAAGTTCCGATGGGCTCATTTGTGGTTGGCCCTAGCGACGAAGACATCACCTTCAACATGAATTCGCAGTCAAAGACCATCTCCGTGGATGCCTTCTGGATGGATGAAACGGAAATCACCAACAACGAATACCGCCAGTTCGTTCACTGGGTCATCGATTCAATCGTTCGTCGCAAACTGGGTAACGACCTTCCCGAAGAATTCCTCTTTGAAGAAGATGAATTCGGTAATCCGATCGATCCGCCGCTGATCAACTGGAAATCGCGTATCATCCCCAGAAATGAAGATGTTGCTGCCGTACTCGAGGAGATGTACGTTCCTGAAAATGAAAGATTTTTCAGGAGAAAGGAACTCGACACCCGCAAGCTGACCTACGAATACCAGGACATCGACTACCAGGAGGCCGCCCGTGAGAAGCGAACCTTCGACCGATCCATCAAAAATTCTGACGGAACTCAAACCTTCTATGAGGATGCTCCAAGAGTGAGCGACCGATCCAAATTCATCAAAACATACAAGATCAACATCTATCCCGATACCCTCGCCTGGATCTCAGACTTTACTTACAGTTACAACGACCCGATGGCCAAAATGTATTTCTGGCATCCCGGTTTCGATGACTATCCGCTGGTTGGGGTCACCTGGGAACAGGCCCGTGCATTCTCTGTCTGGCGCACCATGTACCACAACAACTACCTCGAAACCGAAGGTGGCGGCGCCTTTGTGCAGAATTACCGTCTCCCCACTGAATATGAGTGGGAATACGCCGCCCGTGGCGGACGCAACCTGTCAATGTACCCCTGGGGCAGTCCTTATACCCGCGACGACAAAGGATGCTTTCTGGCCAACTTCAAACCCCTGCGAGGCAACTATGTCGACGACGGTTTTCTGAAGCCCTCTCCGGTCGGATCCTTTGATCCAAATGATTACGGACTTTACGACATGGCGGGCAACGTGGCCGAATGGACCAACTCGGCCTATGATGAAAACGCATATAACTTTACCCACGACCTGAATCCCAATTACGAATACAACGCTAAACCCAATGAACCTGCCGTCATGAAACGTAAGGTCATCCGCGGAGGCTCATGGAAAGACATCAGCTATTACCTGCAGTCGGGCACACGTACCTATGAGTACCAGGATTCAGCCAAATCGTTCATCGGTTTCAGGCTGGTGAGGTCGACGATGGGGATAGAGAAGTGACGAGTGACGAGTGACGAGTGACGAGTGACAAGTGATAAGTGATAAATGCTTTAATCTAAGAATAGATGACAATCAACGAGTTAGTACAAAAAAGATGGTGGAGAGTCTTGATGTCGAGACTCTATGGCTGGGGTGCCAGTGTGGTGATGATCGGAGCCCTCATGAAGCTCGAGCATTATCCGCTTTCCAGTTATTTCCTGATTGCAGGTCTCGGTACCGAGGCCCTCATCTTTTTCTTCTCCGCCTTTGAGCCCCTGCCCGAAGAATGGCAATGGGACCGGGTCTATCCCGAGCTGGCAAATAAGAACGGCGTTAAAAAGGAACTTAGACCCCAGTCGTCTGGTACTGCCTGGCAACAGTTCGATGCCATGCTTACCCAGGGTGAGATAACCCCTGAACTTTTTGCCCGCCTGGGCAACGGTTTGCGGAACCTCTCCTCAACAACCGGCCAGATGACCGACATCTCTAAGGCCCACGTGGTAACCCAGCAATATACCGACAACGTCAAGAAGGCATCCGATAACCTTCAGCACTTCAGCCAGGCCTACGAAAGCTCTGCCAAAGAGCTTGAAAATTCGGCATCAGGACTGACAGACTCCTACACCCGCACGGCAGAGATTGTCGCCAAAACCGGAGCACGCCTGGTCGACCAGGTCAACCAGAGCTCAGATCAGCTGGCAAATTCATATCAGAAACTGCTGGAGGCGATTCATAAGGATTACGGACAGCTGCACGATAACAGCCGTTCCTATACCGATGAGCTGCAGAAACTCAACAAGAACCTCTCTGCCCTCAACACCGTATACGAGCTTCAGCTGAAAGGATCCGATGCCCACCTGAAATCAAGCCAGGAAGTTTATGCCGGTCTCGACCTGATGATTGACAACCTCGGCCAGTCGGTGCAGAACACCAAGTTCTACCGCGAGGAGGTTGAAAAATTGGCCAAAAAACTCGCTTCGCTCAACAAGGTTTATGGCAACATGCTGACCGCCATGAACGTGAGAGAGGATGTTTAATCTAGAGAACTACTGACCCGATATGGCACAACCCAGGCTTTCTCCCAGGCAACGGATGATCAATATGATGTACCTGGTGCTCACCGCACTGCTGGCACTCAATGTATCTAAAGAAACCCTGGACGTAATAGTAAAGGTCGACAAGAGCCTCAATGAGACCCTCGAGAATTTTGCATCCAAAAACAATCTCACTTACGCCGCCTTTGACAACGCTTACGAACTCAACCCGGTCAAGACCGGTCCCTTCAAGGTCAAGGCCGACTCGCTGCGCAGAGAGGCACAAAATCTATACGACAAGATTACCCTCTATAAATGGGAGATCATCCGTGAAGCAGATGGTAAAAAGGCAAGTCCCGATACCATCCGGCGAAAGGATGATCTGAATGTTCCCGCCCAAATCATGCTTGTGAACCAGATTGAAGTCGACGACGCCAGAATTACCAGGGCGAAGGACCTTCGCAACTCATTTGGGGAGTTTCACGACTTTGTGCTCAACATGATCGACCGGGCCGATGTGCAACTTGTTGAGTCGATCCACCAATCGTTGCAGATCGTTGACCCGCCGGCAACCCTGCGTGAGCCCAATCGTTCGTGGGAGCAGGACAACTTTGAATACCTGCCTCTGATCGGGGTGATCACCCTGATGTCAAAAATGCAGTCGGATATCCGCAACGCAGAATCCGACGTGCTCAATTACCTCTACCGGTCGATCGACGAAGAGTCGTTTAAGTTCAACGAACTGCGTGCCGTGGTTATTCCAAGAACCTCAAAATACATTTACCAGGGCGCCTCCTATGAGGCGGAAGTCTTTCTGTCTGCCTTCGACACCACACTGGCCCCCACCATCAGCATCAACGGGCAACCCCTGAGCATCGTCGATGGCAGGGGTGTTTATAAAACC
>CAYGOU010000319.1:0-3275 GCA_964351455.1 uncultured Porphyromonadaceae bacterium | reverse complement strand
ACCATACCCCAGTTCACCGGAAATGTCCGACGTCCACCTGATCTTGTCGTCCGGCAGCGATCCATCCTGGGGATCATAAGCTTCGGCCGTAAGAAGAATGTCATCACCCGGATTATAAACTGTTCCCCAGGGCAATTCATCGATAGTTATCTCCGGTTTCTTGAGCGGCACAACAAACTCGGCGCTTTCGGCCATTGCGTAAAGCACGCTATCATAAGCGGTGACCCGAATTTTGGCATGGTTGCCACCAGGAAGCCGGCTGAAATCTTCCGTCCAGGAAGAGGTTTCCAGTTCATCGGCCAGAATCATCCAGGCGGAAGATTCATTGGTCACGTTGGGATTGTATTCTACCGTGTACAAAAGCGAATCGCCGTCCGGATCGCTTCCCGTCCAGGTAATGGTATAGGAACCGGTGAGCGTTGTCGTTGTTTTGGGAGTGACGCCGGTAACAGTCGGTGCATGATTACTGACCGGAACGGAGGCGAGCACCGCGCCGTCTTTAACGATCTGGAACTTGACCGTGCCGGCCGGGAAGTTGACAACTCCCTCAAAAGGCGCCGTCGTTAAAGTCCGAGGGGGATGAACCATATAAAACTGGACGGCAAAAGATGTCGAGGCCAGAACGTCCCCGGTGCTGTTGACAGCCTGCACCATGAGGGAACCGGTTGAATCGCTGAGGGTAACGGTATCTGTATAGCTCTTCCATGGACTTAATTCGACAATATCGGTTTTGGAAAGAGTGCCGGAGAAACTGACAAACCGCTGAGCGGATGCCACCGCTGCCCTGACCAGGGATTTCTTTTGCAGCGCGGGTTCCTGTAAAACCAGTTTCCGGAAGAGCCAGTCATAGCTGTCCTTCGTAATCCACAATTGTTTTTGCCAGGCGCCGCCGGCGCTCATGAAGTCGGCCATTTCCTCGAGAAGTCCGCGGCCATATACCTCGTAGGGATGATCGGATTTAGCCACCTGCGCTCCATTAATATCATACTTTATCCCCTTGAGAGTGGAGGGCAGACGACCGGCGTTACAACTGATGACAACGCCTTCCGGAAGACCCTTGTCCAAATCCCGCCCCTTGAATCCGTTTGGAGCAGGATTGACGCTGCAACTGATGGAAGACAATGTTGCATCGTTATAAGTATCGCCAATGCCATACTGATGGGCTAATTCATGGGCAACCGTCCCGGGAGCGTCGTCGTCGCTGGCCACAGCCACAACGGATTTTGATCCGGGGTAGGCGTAGCCGACCAGTTCCTGGCCATTCTCCATCTTAATCGAATCTTTGATGAATCCTAACACAAGGTCATAACATCCCTCGCTCTGGGGGCTTGTTTTACATTTGGAGGGAATGAGGTTGGCCAGCGTATTTGATAGTTTATGACAGCCGGGCCAATAACCATCTTTTTTATCCACTTTTGCCAGATTATAGGAATCCGCCGAGGCGTCCAGAACGGCCTCACGGACGGTCCAGACCAGATTATCCTCCGCAAGTGGATAAACGTTTTGCATGAAACTTCCCATGGTCTTCCATTTCGTATCAGAAATCGATTTGATGACGCCGCCACCGTAGTTGGCCTTTACGGCCACGACCAGGACACGTACTTTGGCGCCGGTGGAAAACACATAGGGATCGGAAACGCTTCCGGCCGTCCCGTTGATGTAAGGCTGAAATCGATAGGAACCCGCCGCCCATTTCTCGCAGGACGTTAGATTCTTGCACAGAAAATCAACCGCGGTGATATTACCCGCAGTTTTCTTCGGATATATTTTAAATGCCTGCTTGCCGTCACGCGACACATTCAACCAGGTGGCTGCCGGATCAACAGTTACACCCGGACTGAGAAACACCCGCACCACCGTATTTTTGCCGGCCACAAAATACTTGTGATTATCTTTTTGCACCCCCAGGACCTGATTGACTTCGATGCCGGTGATTTGTGGCTGGTGCTGAGCGGGGGCACTGTCTGCATTAAGGAATGCACCCAACATCACGATGATTATGAAAGTTGTAAAGAATTTATAAGGATCATGAATCAACCACCTCGCAGCAAGCTGTCGAGGTATGAAATGAACGTCGTCATATCGCAGCAAGCTGCGGAGAATTAACGCTCGTCCCGCAACAGCGGGATTAAAGAAGGGCTGTTTCTTGTTCTGTAAACGATTGCTGTAATTACTATTCCCAGGTAAAATCATAAGTACTCCTGAATGATCGACATGATAGCCGTTTTCCTCCACAGTTTTTAAATACCATGCAGCTCCGGATGTGGCTTAGCATGATCATACATCTGTTGATCCCTCCTGCGGGGATAAACTGAATACCATTTGCAACAAAGCATCCCTGGCAAAATTACCGGATGCTCTCTTTCAGGAACCTGTGCTTGCTGCATCCACCTATGAGTCCGCAACTTTCAGTTCTAAGCTGAGGTGAGGATTACCCGTTGAATTTCGGTTACGACTCAGAACAAACCCTGTCTTTTCCGCTCTTTTTCCCCTGGTACATGAGTTGGTCAACCCGTTGAACGAAGGCCCTCAGCTCCTCCTGCGGTATGTATTGCCCAAGGCCGATGCTCAACGTCATATGAACCTGTTTACCCGGCTCTGGGATAAAAATCTCTTTCTTGAATTCTGTCCTGATTCTCTCCGCTGTGGCGGCGCCGTCCGCGCTTGTTGTCATGGGCAGCATGATGGTAAATTCTTCTCCGCCATAACGATATGCGGAGTCCGTCTGGCGCAGCCATCTCTTGACCACCTGACCGACTCGGAATAAAACCTGGTCTCCCTCAACATGGCCGTAGGCGTCGTTGAATGCCTTGAAATTGTCAAGATCCAAAAGCATAAGGGCTAAAGGCTGCCCGTAGCGGTTTGCTCGATCAATCTCCATTCTCAACTGTTGATGAAAATATCTGGAATTGTAAAGCTGCGTGAGATCATCGATAATACTGAGTTCACGGTATTTTTTTTCACTCTCCCGCAGCGCCTCCTCCATTTGCTTGCGCTCTGATTCAGCTCTTTCCAGTTCTCGGATTCTCTCTTTTAATAGGGCATTTTCTTGGATCAGTTCAGTATTTGTCTTGGATGGATCTATCATTTGATGTTCCTTTGTCATTATAACCGATACAGGCTGGAAACAAAAACGGAAAGCTATTGTTATGTGCGTGAATAAAACATTCTGATGGTTACCGGATACCCATTGAAATGTCAAGCAGTCGGGTTAAATCGTTTATTTTATCTAAGCCGTTGTTCAATAATAACTGTAGCATTTTAATATCATAACC
>CAYGOU010000318.1:0-3302 GCA_964351455.1 uncultured Porphyromonadaceae bacterium | reverse complement strand
TGAACTTTTTCATAATATAAATATTGCAATACTTGAGCGGATGGGCGTGAATTCTTAAGCATCGTCAGTCTCAGGCTGAGATTTCTATCCCGGTACGGAGAATTTCGTTAACTACCGGATTGGAGGATGCGAAATCTTTCGCATCAAATGGATGAGGCTCGACTCGGGTATCAAATTTCCACGTAAGTTTCAGCATATTAACCTGTGTCTGGAATGGATCAGGCAGGTCTTTCATAATAATCGCCAGGTCAATATCGCTGTCTTTATGGTGATTACCACGGGCATAAGACCCATACAGGTACATCTGCTTAACGGGATACTCATGCTGTAAGAGCAGCAAGAGAAACTTTCGTCCTATTTCTAAAGCTGACTTTTGATCCATATCCTTTGAACCTTGACTTTTTCAATCCAGATAGATGTAAATTCAGGTGTACACTTCTTTGAGAATGACTGTTTATAATCATCATACCTGGCATTGAGATTGAAGCCGGTGATAGTTGAGAAGTCAGTCTGCTGCTCCTCATTCAAATCCATTCCCGCACTCTCTGCAATTCTCAGAAGGTTGTGGCTATAAGGATAATTTTCATCCTTCTTTGAAATGTAATATGCCTTGAGCAGTTTCTCTACCACAAGATGCCCCATGAATAATGACCACATATAATCCCCTGAATCATACAAATGAAGCATGGTTTGGAAATCCTTGTCTGAGGAATCCTTCCAGAATTGTATGATTTCAGCCTTGGTCATCTTTCAACTTGTTAAAACAAAAATACATAAATTTCTGGCAAGTATTTGGCAAGTAATTTCCAATCCTGGATGAACTTGGATGGTTCAAAATGAATTTCAAATCCCGTAAATAGTTGAGGATCATTTCAGTTAGAATCAGTGTAAACCATTGACAATCAGGTAAAAAACACCGCTTGTGACCTCGACCTTTACAACCGATCTGCCAGTTAATCAAGTAGATCGGTTTTGTGTTTTGGGAGAGTTGGCAAGTATTTGGCAAGTTTTGTCCGGCAGATAGGTTTAAATGGGTTGATATTCGCTCCCATCATGACGATTCAACCCTATCGTTTCGATTTGCTACATTTGTAATATGGTGTCTGACAAAACATACCTTGAGTGGTACTTTCAAGCTGACTATGATCTTGAAAAAGTAAATACGGTCATCCACTATCTTGAAGTTTGCCTGAATCAGGATGGAATTCAGGATGCTTCCATCGCACTGTTCGGTTCTGCCCTTACCAATTCGATGGGGCCTGACAGCGATTTGGACCTGATCATCATATCCTCAGCCTTTGAGGGTAAAAGTATCGCTGACAGAGGCCGGCTCACCATGTCCTCTGAATTGAAGACCTTGAGAAAATTCATGATTCCGATGGATGTCCTTAACCTGACGCCGCAGGAGTACCAGGCGATGGTTACCCGGAACATGTTCCCGAGTAAAATACTCGGATAGAATTGACTTAAAGAACCTTTTGAGTCTCCTTATCATTTCCCGCGCTAATTGAACCCGTTTTTCAAATCCTGTACAACCATTTAAGGGGCCAAGACATTCCGATTCTTTGACTATTTTCACCCCAAACCAGAACGGGAATTTCGTCGTTGATCAAAAGATGTATTTCAGTCGTTGCGCTGGCCTGGATGGTCGTGCTGCTGCCGGTGCCGGAGGCCGTGGGCCAGTCGTGGCGGATGCTGGTTCATGAGGCCGATACTTTTGCCTACCTGCCGGTGCGGACAAACACCGCCGACCAGCAGGCGGCAGGGTGGCGCGGAGAGGGATTCAACGACGCCGCCTGGAAACGCGGAGCCGGGGGCATAGGATTCGGCGATGGCGATGACCGGACCATCATCCCGCAAGGGAACTCGGTGTACCTCAGAAAATGGTTTCAGGCCGGTGACCCCGCCAGCCTCAGCCGCCTCATGCTGATGATCGACTACGACGATGGGTTTGTGGCCTACATCAACGGCCATGAGGTGGCCAGGGCCAACATCGACCCGCAGATTCGCGAACCCCGGTTCAACGTCACCGCAACCGCATCAAGAGAGGCCCTCATGTACCAGGGGGGATACCCCGCCTTCTATCTGCTGGACTCTGCAGCCTGCGCCTCACTGCTGGTGCCGGGCCAGAACCTGCTGGCGGTGCAGGTGCACAACCGCGCAGCCAACTCTGACGACCTCAGCTCGATCATATACCTCTTGTCCCGTTGCGAAAGGGCAGGGGAGAGCGACCGGGATCCGCCCCCCTGGTTCGCCGACTGGATGCAGGGCACCTCATCAACACTGCCGCTCGTCATGATTGAAACCGGCGGATGGGCGATTCCCGATCCGGTGAGAATTCCGGCATCCATGAAGATCATCACCCCCGAAAAGGGCCTCTCCGTCACTCCCCTCGATGATGCCACCGACTACAACGGCAGGATCAGCATCGAAAAAAGGGGACATTCAAGCCAGTTCATGTTTCCCGATGGCAAACACTCGTACGGACTCGAAACCCAGGATGCCCATGGAGAGAACCTCAACATGCCCATCCTGGGAATGCCCAAAGAGAACGACTGGATACTGAACGGTCCATATTCAGACAAAACCCTGATCCGCAACGTGGTGGTCTTTCACTTCGGACGGCGGGCGGGATTGCTCACCCCGAGAACCCGGCACGTCAACCTCCGGATCAACGGCGAGGAGCAGGGACTCTATGTGTGGATGGAGAAGATCAAGCAGGACAAGAACCGGGTTGACATCGCGAGGCTCAGCGAAGCGGATACGGCGGGCGATGCCCTCACCGGAGGATACATCGTGAAGGTTGACTGGCCCAACAATGTGCCGAATGAGGGGTGGATCTCACCCCATCCGCCCAACAACGGAACAGGACAGGAGACCGTGTTTGTGATGCAGGATCCCAAACCGGGGGAGATTTTGCCCGTGCAGCTCGATTATATCCGTACCTATGTCACCGCCTTTGAGAACGCCCTGCTTTCAGAAGGGTTCACCCATCCCGACGAGGGGTACCGGCGATACATCGAATTCAGTTCGTGGGTCAATTTCTTCATCATCAGCGAACTCTTCAGGGATACCGATGCCTACCGGTGCAGTCTCTATATGTTCAAGGACCGCGATTCAAAGGGGGGCAAACTGACGATGGGTCCGCTCTGGGATTACAACTACTCGATGGGTAATTATGACAATTTCAATGTCTTCAAAACCGAGGGCTGGGCCTATCTGTTCAATTACGATTGCAACACGCGGGCCAAGATCAACCCCTTCTGGTATGAACGGCTGATGCAGGATACCCTCTTCGTGAA
>CAYGOU010000317.1:0-3310 GCA_964351455.1 uncultured Porphyromonadaceae bacterium | reverse complement strand
CGCCCCCAACTATACCAGCCTGATGGTGCTGGATACCGAATCCGGCGAATCGTGGTCAATTTTCAGTGAAAAGGTAATCCTCTCACAACTGAAAATCTCTCCCGACCAGTCGACGGTTGCCATCATGGTTTACCGCCAGCCAGAATGGCAGCTCTGGCTCTATGACCTCGGCAAACGCAAACTCCGGCAGGTGAAAACCCGGCTTCAAAAAGAAATTGCTTCCAACAGTCCGCTCGAATGGACTGCCGATCAGTCGGCACTGCTCATCTCCCTCCGTGACGCAGGATGGCAACACAAAGCCGATTCGATGTACCGGGAGGCTACGGTTGGCCCCCGCATCGTGCACGACGGCAGCCGCCCCTTTCTCAAATGGGATGAGATCGGGGTCATTCAGGCTCTCAGCATTCCGGCGCTGCTTGATCTCTCAACCGGCAACGCCAGCGAACTGCTTCCGGAAGGACAGTACAGCGGGTTCCGCTTCGCCCGTCCCGGCGACCGACTCATATACAGCCAGACCCTGCCCGAGAAGACCTCATATGGCCGCCGGGGTGGCAGTAAACAGGCCCTGTACAGCCTGCGGCTCAACGGTGAGGCCGTGACCGACACCCTGCTTAAGTTGTCGGCAGATCCAACATCCACCTACTGGAATGAGGACCAAACCATTTACGCCTACGCCGATTCGGGCAAAATCATGGTGAGGTCAATATACGATTCGCTGCCGGTGCGGATCGGCAGCGACACCACTGAGATCGTCAAAAAAGATACCGTGAAGGTGAAATTCTCGGTGATGCGCTGGTCGCCCGATGCCTCGAAGGTGCTCGCCGCCTCCAAAACGGGATATTGGCTGATCGACCGCGTGACGAACGATATGCAGCGGGTATACAACCTGCCTGAAGATGAGAAGAAGGCTCCGAAGCGCTCGATCTCAGCCTGGAGTCCTGATGGCCGCTCATGGTACATGAACCACTCGTCACCCGAGCGGTGGGAAAGGGGACTTGTGAAATACGATCTGGAGTCACAGACCTTCACCGACCTGATCATCGATTCAGGATTGCACCAGGGCTGGCGCATGAGCAAAGATGGCAAACGATTCATTTACAGCTACTCCGATGGCGATCATCCTGCAGAGTTTTATCGCTGCGATGAAACCTTCAGTAACCCGGTGCGCCTCACCGACTCAAATCCATGGATCCAAAACCGCCTGCTGACCCGCAGCGAGCTGGTCAGGTACCTCGACACCGATGGCAAGGAGCTGTTCGGCGTGCTCTACTACCCGGTGAACTATGAGGAGGGCAAACAATATCCCCTCGTTTGCGAGATCTACGAGACCTTCTTCGACAACGGCTTCAACCCCAACATGAACATCTTGGCCAGCGAAGGTTTCTTCGGATTCAGGCCCTCGGTCAACCTGATCCAGGGATACCCGGGCGAAGCGTGGGTCAAGGGAATCACCGCCGGCATCAACCAGCTGATCGAACGGGGATTGGTGGATCCGAAAAAACTGGGGGTGCATGGCACCAGCTACGGGGGGTATGCAGCTTCACTGCTGATCACCCAGACCGACCGCTTTGCCGCGGCCATCAACATATCGGGTAAGGTCAACATCATCAGCTTCCTGGGCGACAGCGAAAAGATCGGCACCCGCAATTATGCTGCGGCGGAGAACGGACAGGACCGGATCGGACAAACCCTCTGGGAGGCGCCGCTGAAGTACCTTGAAACCACCGCCGTGCTGCATGCCGAACGAATCAAAACCCCGCACCTGCTGCTCACCGGCGAGGGCGACTG
Organism: uncultured Porphyromonadaceae bacterium; assembly: GCA_964351455.1. Taxonomy (GTDB): domain Bacteria; phylum Bacteroidota; class Bacteroidia; order Bacteroidales; family UBA12481; genus JAGHDB01. The sequence continues at coordinate 1,522 of CAYGOU010000317.1, read as the reverse complement.
GAACGTTCCGGGGGGCAACAGCCGCGAGCTTTACTACGCCATGCGCCGTCTAGGCAAAGAGGTACAATGGGTCAACTACTGGAACGGGGGCCACGGAGCCGGCTGGGCCAGCGACGAAGCCGACTACCTCGATCAGTGGGAAAGGATGATGGGGTGGTATAAGAGGTACTTTGCGGAGAGGTAGCTGGAAACGGGTTGCAGGTTGCAGGTTGCAGGTTGCGGGTTGTTAGCCTTTGCCTTAATTTCTAAAGGCCTCTTTCTTCTTTCTTGTAGATCTTCCCAGCTACCTGATCGATCGGTCGGGTGAAGTCGCTGTCGGGGTCCATGATGCGGTATTTCATATCATGGATCTTACGCACCTGACGGCCGATCTCCGGATTGTGGTCTATGATCCTCCAGACGGTATCGGTGTGCTCTCCACCGCTGTCGCCGGGCCAGAATCTTTGTATCGAGATTGAGAGCCGGCGCATTAACTGTCGCTCAAGAGACGAATCGGCCTGGAATTTCACCAGATAGCGCTGCATCACCGCCATGTAAAGCGTGAATGGATTGAACTGCTCTCCCTTCTGGGGGGCCAGGGTGTACCAGGTGAAGGGGGTAAAGAGGTTGTGCTTCAAATCGGATTGCCAGTCGCGGAAGTCGTCCATGAGCTGAAACGACAATCCCGTTTCGATCATGTGGGTGATGAGCCTTGAATCAAGCCGGATGCCACTGATGGCTGCCGCCAGGATCCTGGTATAGGCGGCCTTGATGATCAGCGGAACATAGAACTCCTCCCGGGAATAGTCGCGGTTGACCTCCTTGACCACATCGTCGATCTGCGAAAAATGCTGGATATATGCTGCAATGTAAAGATCGCGGTTCTCTTCTGCCGGCAGCAGCTCATGAAACTCCTTCATGATGGTCTCAAGCAGATTCATCGATACCACGGAGGATAGCGAATTGGGTATCGAAAAATCCCCTCCTATCCAGTGGTTCAGCAGTCCTGTCAGCTCCTGCTTCTGGCCGGTTGAAAAAACCTTTGCATGGTCGAAGACGTCGTCGATGAGCGGATAGAACATGCCAAAAAAATAACCACCCTTGAGGGCACGGGCGATCCGCTGCCGGATCTCGTCACCCCCGGCCCCGGGGGCCAGGTCGGTGAGGGCATAAAGAAACACTCCGCCCATGATCCGGCATACCTTTCCGAAGCCTCCCTCAAGCAGGATGGGCGCAGGAATGGCCTCAAGAGACCGGGCAAACTGCCGGGGGAGCCAGTCGCGGAAGACTTCAACAGGACTGTGCTCAGGAAGATAAAGGCGGTTCACAACCAGATCGGTAAGTGAGTCAAGTACCGGTTTGTCGCCCATGGGCTTGAGAAAGAGCCTCTTGTTGCGCTCGCGTATAAACTTCCGGGTGTAGGGATTCATAAGCCGGAGTGAGGTGGGCTCGCCGCGCTCGCGGGTATAAAACAACTTAACAATGTTCCTGACCTCCAGCATCGGGTTTTGTCCCGTTACCCGGTGAACCCTGATCCTGCGCA
>CAYGOU010000316.1:0-3322 GCA_964351455.1 uncultured Porphyromonadaceae bacterium | reverse complement strand
TGACCAGATCGCGGATAATGATCATGACCGCGAGCGTCAGCATCCCCCAGATGAGGGAGGCCCATAATCTGTTGGTAAATGCGCTGTGCAGTATCAGCAGGGCAAGGAGCCATCCCACTGACATCAGCAAGGTGTAGGCGATGTTTTGTCCCATAAATAGCTTCCACATTTCGTTCGGGAGGGAGAGCCAGAACCATGTTCCTATTCCCATTTGCACGAGAGTCACCCAACCGAATACTTGCAGTCCTGACCGGATGGCCCTCTTTTTATCCTCGCGGATCGGCTTTTTATCGAAGTGATGCCAGAGGGCTTTGCCAAGTCCTGCTATGGCGATGGCTCCAATGATAAAATGCAGATAGCGGGGAATGAGGGTGACCTCGCCCAGATTGAGGGAGCCCCCTCCGGGGCGGTCAAAATGCATTCCCCAGCGGTCAGGTGTCAGAGCCAGCGTGCTGTTGTTGACATACATGAACCCAATATATAGAAGCAGAATGGTGCTGATCATCAGGCTACCCCTGGCCAGAGCCGGGGAGTTGTCAATCCGGTGTGCATAAATGTGGGCACCGTAATAAGCCAGGATCAGCACAGGGATAACCAAAATCCAGGGAATCGCCATAATGATTGAACTGGTGTAGAAGAGATTACCGTACAGCACCTGGACAAACAGAAGAGGCGGAACCCCGAAGTTGATGGTCAGTGCCACAAGCACCGGCAGACTCCCGGAGCTTTGATCCGGCTTTCGTCGGTTGATCATATCCCATATAGACAAGAGGCTTCCGCCCACTATGAGATTCATCAGGATGATGTGAATCATGAAGGTGAAAAGCAAAAGAATCTGAAACCACCACCAGTTAACAGGAATGGAATCCGGCGTGGGGATTAGATTGTTCATGATAGAGGATCTTTAGGTTTAGCGGATTCAATATAATAAAACCGCTTTTTGAAGACTAATATATTTTGATTATTTTGGACGAATAATCTCCATTTGTTCATTGTTAACCTGCAAAAAACAGAGTGTTATGATTAAGAGAATGTTACCTCTGGCTATACTGGCGCTGGGCCTTTTTCTTGTGAATGCCACCAGTGGAACTGCTGAATTTGAGTACATCGGTGCTGCAAAATGCAAAATGTGCCACAACAAGCCCCCCAAAGGACAACAGTTCAACCAGTGGGCTAAGACTCCACACGCCAACGCCATGAAGAGTCTGAAAGGTGATGAAGCAAAAGATCCCAAATGCCTTAAGTGTCATGCAACGGCAGGTCACGTTAAGAAGGATTTGATCCAGACGCTTACGGTTGAAGAAGGTGTTTCATGCGAAACCTGCCACGGACCGGGTAGTGTTTACAAAACAGCTACCATCATGAAGGATCGCGCCAAGTCGCTTGCCAACGGGATGATCATTCCTGACGAGAAGCTGTGTCGCACCTGTCACAACCAGGAGAGTCCGACCTTCAAGGGTTTTGATTACAAAACCGCTCTTCCTCTGGTTATGCATCCGGATCCAACCTTGCAGTAAAGGACTTTTTGGATCTTTTTTGATCAGCTCCTTTTAAGGCTGCCCAATCCCTGTTTGCATATTTCGGGAGGGCACTGTTATCAGGTTTCCGTCACATTCCTTTAGTCACTTCACTGGCTTTCGATGAACGACAAGGTGAAGTACTCAGGATTGACTGCAGGATTGAAATCGACTTCCTCTATGGTCATCAGGCTGGATCGCCTGTTCTGCAGGTTAATGATTTCCATCCGGGTGATGAAATAGCGGCCATTTGCCGGATCCACGAGTTTGATGCCTCCGTAGCTGACCTCCTTCCAGGGCTTCATATTTACATCCTTGAGCTCGGCACGCCGTGTGACAAGATCATTTTTCGAGATCCATATCAGCTTTTCTGCAAATCCATACTCCGATCTGACTTCGCTGTTGACCGGCGTGATCAGGATTTTCCAGCATGCCTCTCCATCCATGGTCTCTTCACCTTCGAGCCGGTACTGAAAGGGGTCGAGGCTGGCGACCGAGAGGTCGGAGTTTGAAAATTCCGACCCCATGAAACTCCGGCTCTTTTCTGTGGAGACTATCTTTCGGGTCTTCCGCAGTGCGGGAAGGTAGAGCCACATGTCATCCTCCTTGTCGGGGTGGTCAAATATCAGGATGCCGGTTCCGCGCACTTCGGCGGGTTCCTTGAAGAGAATCACCCTTTTTTCTGTTCCATCCTGGAAGAGGCGGGAGGCCATGAGGGTCTTCCTGGTGCGAACGTTTCCCTTGTCGTCACGGATTTCAAGTGTTGTTTGTGTTTCGAGTCCTGCCAACCGGGTCACCTGTTGCGACCGCCGCATGATCTCTTTGGCATCGTTATTCTGCGAAAGCAGCGAGAAGGTTATTGAAAGCAGCAGTGAAAGCATGATCATCTGTTTCATCTTATTTTGAGTTGGTTGTGTTGTTTTTAGCTTTGAGAAAACGAGGGTTGAAGCGCAGGGTCAGTGCCGGAATGATGATCAGGGCTCCGAGCAGGCAGGCCAGGATGCTGATCAGAACCAGAAATCCGAAGAACCTTATGGGGTTGAAGGTGCTCAGCATGAGAACACTGAATCCGATCATCACCGAGAGGGCGTTGAAGGTGATGCCCTTACCTGTGGTGATCAGGGTTTGCATGACCGCTTCGGCCCGGGTCATGCCGTTGGTGTGCTCCATCCGGTATCTCCACAGAAAATGAATGGTGTAATCCACTCCGATTCCAATCATTACCGATGATAGCAGGGTGGTGGCAGCATCCAGCTCAATACCCATCCACCCCATCAGGCCAAACAGCAAAAGGGTCGCCATTGACAGTGGGATAAAAGCGTAAAGGGCCGCCATTCGCGACCTGAATATCAATCCCACCAGGAGACATACCACAATCAATGCTACAGCGAGGGAGTTGCGCTGCCCTGTGATCAGGTGGTCGGTCAATTCCGCCTGGATGAGTCCGATTCCACCTATGCTGGCAGCGCTTTCATCTTCACTGATCATTTCACGTATGTCTTTCACGAGCTTAAGCACCGTGCTGCTCGATCCGTCATTGATTCTGATGATAAGTTGGGTGTTCTCGTGGTTGAAGTCAACAAGTTGCTCAAAGTCAGCCGGGTCGCCGCTCATCGAGTACAATTCAAGGTATTGCGCCACCGCATCGCGGGTATCCGGTATCCTGTCGTAACCAGGGTCACCCGGATCGGTCATCGATTTGCTCAAGAGTTTTACCACAGTGGCCAGCGATATCACCTGTCCAACCTCCTGCCTTTGTGACAGCTCCTCTCCGTAACGGTCGATCCGCTTCAGCAGTTCCGGGT
>CAYGOU010000315.1:0-3326 GCA_964351455.1 uncultured Porphyromonadaceae bacterium | reverse complement strand
TGGCTGGTGGGGGGGGGGTTGAGGAGGTGCCATTGGGCGTTAACGCTATGGGTAAAACATAAAATGACTACGATAATGCTCATTTTATGAAGGCCGGAAGGAAAGGCAAGAAGGCAAGAAGGCAAGAAGGCAGGAAGGAAAGTGGGAGGGTTAAAAGTTGAAAATTTCAAGGATCTCATTGGGGCTAGTTAAAACCTTCTATACTTTGATTACTTACATCTTTACTTCCTGCCTTCTTGCCTTCTTGCCCTCTTGCCTTCCTGCCTTTATTTGGTGCCGCTCAGATCCAGCAGCTCCACCCTTCTGAACTGAAACGGATGACTCTCGGCCTGTAGTGCAATGTATCCTTCGGTGATCGGGGTTCCTTCGGAAAGGGGGTATCCATCGGGAATGCTTCCTCCGCCCACCTGCGGTTTGGTGTAGGTCAGCACTGTATCACCGTTCACCAGGTGATGCAGAATGCTGTCGCCCCTGACCACCATTTCAACGGTGACCCATTCTTCGCCATGGAAAGTGGGTGAAGTGGAGTTGGTGCAGTGGGGGGTGAAGAGCTCACCATTCATGAACACGTTGGTGCCGGGGGTGCAGAGGTTCATGGTGGGACGCTCGTTCACACCGTCGCCACCCAGGAACTGGGCCTCGATTGAAACCGGAAAATCCTGGTCTAAAAGCATGCTTTCGGGCGACTGGCAGTGCAGCATGGCGCCGCTGTTCTTGAAGGCCCAGCCCGGACCTTCAGGAACCTGTTCTCCCACAATGCGGTATTCAATAAGCAGCTTGTAGTGTGAATACTTATGCTTGTAGAAAAGATGTCCGAATTCACCCCTGAAGGTGTCGTAGCCCGAATAATCCACGATCAGGAGACTGTCTTCGACCCTGAAGGTGTTGTTGAAGTTCTCACCCAGGGGGTATCCTGAGAATTTCGGGGTCCAGCCGTCGAGGTTCACGCCGTTGAAAAGCGGGATCCACTCTTCGCGGTCGGTTTTCGGAGAGCACGAAAGCAGGATGAGGGAGAGAAAGGCGATAGGCGATAGGCGATACGCGAAACGCGATAGGCGAAAGGCGAGAATTTTTGAAAGCATGAGAGCAGATATTATGATGATCGTCTAAAATTAGTCAATTAGTCAATGTGTCAATTAGCCAATTGGTCAATTAGTCAATTGTCATATTGTCTCATTTTCTATCGCGTTTCGCCTATCGCGTATCGCCTTTCGCTTTGGGCAGCGCGAGTGTGAAGGTGCTCCCTTCGCCGGGTTTACTGGCAACGGTAATGTTTCCGCCAATGATTTCAGCAAAGCGTCGTGAAATGTGGAGTCCGAGTCCGGTTCCCTCATAATGCCGGCTGCTTCCCTCGCTCACCTGCCTGAACTCATCAAAGATCATATTTAGGTTCTCCTCCTGGATCCCGATACCTGTATCAACGACGTCGATAAAGACCATCCCCTGATGATCGTTTGTGAATTGCCGGGTTCTGAGGGTTACCTTGCCTGATGGAGTGAATTTCAGGGCGTTACTCACGAGATTGTTGAGGATTTTATTTACCAGGTCCTCGTCGGCAAAGGCGACCGGATCATGAGTGAGCAGCTGCAGCTCGAGGGTCAGGTTTTTCTTTCCGGCCATTGCTGAGAACAGTTTCGCGGTATCTTCGGCCAGCCGGTTCAGGTTGACGGGTTTCAGTTCTATCCTTTCTATCTCTGCTTCAACCACCGACAGGTCGAGAATGCCATTCAGGGTGTTGAGCAGCCGGAGTCCGCTTGAATAGATGATTTCGGCCATTTGTTTACTCTGGGGTTCCCTGATATCCTCGCTGAGCAATTCTGCGAAACCGAGAATTCCGTTCAGCGGAGTGCGGATCTCATGGCTGAGATTTGACAGGAGTCTGGATTTTAGTCTACTGACCTCCTCGGCTCTGTTTTTTGCCTCGATCAGGTCTCGCATCATGTTGCGCCGCTCGGTGATGTCATCAAAAACGGTTGCAAATTTGCCGGGTTCGGGTTGAAACACCGATACCTTGAAATGCTTGTTCATGGGCTCATGAAACACCTCGAAAAAGGCTGGTTCACCTGATAGGGCCACCTTTGAATAGGTTTCAAGGTATGCCGGAGAGCCGTAAAGTTGCGAGGCCAATGCGCCCTCGGCCTCCTCGTTTGAAAGACCGGTCAGAAGAGAGAACATCGGATTGACCTTCAACAAGCGGTAATCTATGGGATGCTGAGTTTCATCGTTTACCAGCTCATGCAGTACAATTCCGTCGAGTGCCGAATCAAAAAGCTTCATGTATTGCTCCCGGCTTTCGTTCAGGATTCTTTCATGGTCACGCTCTACCGTCTGGTCCCTGAAAACGAGCACCACCCCTACGATCTGTTTGTTGCTGTCAATGATGGGTGCTCCGCTGTCGGCAATTGGGGTTTCTGATCCGTTACGTGAGATCAGCAGTGTGTGATTGGCCAGTCCCACCACCACCCCTTCGCGCAACACAATCTTGACCGGATCCTCAACGGTTTGGCGGGTATCTTCGTTTATAATCCTGAAAACCTCGCTCAGGGATTTGCCAAGCGCCTCCTTTTCGGTCCAGCCGGTAAGTTTCTCAGCTACTGGGTTCATGTGTTGAACCTCCCCGGTTTTGTCCGTCGTTATAACCGCATCACCGATGCTGTAAAGGGTTGTTCTGAACAGCTCCAGGGTTTCGGTGGATTGCTTTTCGTGACGATAAAGCTCCAGGAAGTAATCTTTACGATGCCGTGTATACAGCCAGAATAGGCTGAATACCGACATAGATATGAGGATCAGCGCAAAGATTGAAACAATGAGGCCCCTGAAAACGACTGGTCGGTAGATCTCCCTTTTATCGATCTTGGTCACCATAAACCAGGGTGTGCCCGGGATTGCTCTCACATCAGATAAAACCGGCTCTCCCCGGTAATCGATACCTTCAAACAGGCCCTCATGCCCTGATACAGCCTTTACAGCCGGTATATCGGTTTGCGACAGCGGTACCCAGATTTGCATCGGCGCACCGGTTGAATGTCTCAGGGGATTTAGAAAGAGAACGCTGTCGCCCTCTTGTCTGACGATAAGGGTTTCGGCCGTTTTGCTGCTTGTGGGCCAATGCTGTAAAGCAGTGTAAATGTTGTGCTCAGGATCATTTCTGAGGATCACAGCGGCGATCACCTCTCCCGAAGGGTTTCTGACCGGAGCGATGACATCGAGATGGATCTTTTTGTGCAGTCCGCAATAGTAGAAATCTGAAGCAACCTCCTTGCCCGACTCCATGGCTCTTTTGACCATTTCTGCCGTGTAGTTGTCAATCGTATAGGGAACGGAAT
>CAYGOU010000314.1:0-3335 GCA_964351455.1 uncultured Porphyromonadaceae bacterium | reverse complement strand
AAAGAAAAATCCTGAGAGAAGTGAGGCTATTTGACCTGTTTGAAAGCGAAAAAATTGGTCCGGATAAAAAATCAATGGGGGTAACCTTCATCCTTCAGGATGATTCTCAAACTCTTACTGAGCAAAAGATTGAATCCACCATGGAAAAACTGGTGGCAGCGTTTGAGAAAAAGCTGTCAGCTTCCCTGCGTTAGAAAGCGATTACCCTCTTAACCGCCATGGTGAAACCATCATCATCATGGGATGCGACCACAGGATATAATTGGCGGATATCTTCAGGACTGTTCGCAACAACAAAAGAACTTCCCGTATAGGCCAGCATGTCGAGGTCGTTGTAATCGTTGCCTACACTCACGATCAGGGAATTGGATATGCCATGCCGTTCAGCAATGAAGGCTATCCCTCCAGCCTTTGAGACCTCAGGGTGAAACACCTCCATCCAGATCGATTCGTGATCAAGTGGTGAAGTGGCCCGCACCACTTTGACGTCATGCAGGCTCATCTTGATGCGGTTGAAACGATCCAAATCAGGGGGAAGAATCATCAGAATCTGTGAAGCTTTGCCGAAATTTGGGGGATCAAAAACCATTGCCTTTTCAAACCCCCGGTAAAACTCCATTCGTTTTAAAAAATCCGGGTGGAGATCCCCATTCAGATAATAGGAGTATTGATGGTTATTGGGTACAGGCTCCAGCACCTTGAAGGATATCTCCATCTCCTGCAGGATTTCAACGATTTCAGACACCTTTTCCTCGTCTAGACTCCTTGCATACAACACCTCCTTGCTGCGGAAATCCATGACCCCTGTACCGGAACTGAAAACCAGGTAATCAATCGGAAAATCAGCCGGGATCACCCGGTTAAACGAGTAGGTTGAACGACCGGTGGCAATAACCCTGGTCACCCCCATTTCTCCAAGCAGAACCAGCGTTTCGAAGTCCCTGCTGCTGACTGTTCGGTCACTCCTGAGCAGAGTACCGTCGAGATCAGTAACCACCATTTTTATCATGTCCAAAGGTAGCAAAGCTTATCTTATCGGGAGGCCTTGGGTCCCGGCGACTGTGCTACAGTTTGAGTGAGCCATAGCCATTCTTCAATTACCTGGTCTGCCTGTCGCACAAATGAGGGGTTTAACGGCAATCCATCCGGGTCAAAAAGCTCCTCAACAAATGGAACCATCAGCTTATAGGGCGACAGGTATCCCTTTACATGGGTCACCCAGCTTTCAAGATGATGCGAGGCGTTAATTCCTCCCCACTGACCACTTGACACAGTTACCAGCGCAAAAACTTTTTTCTGATACTCAGCCTTGAAATAGTCGAGCAGGTTCTTCAGGGCACCCGGATAACTCCCATTGTATTCAGGACTGACGATCATGATCCCGTCGGCCTGCATGAGCCGGTCAGAAAAATCCTGTAAACCAGGGACTGGTTCCTTAAGCATTCTCAAACGCTCTTCCATGACCGGAAAAGCGTAATCCTTCAAATCCATAAGATCTACCTCAGCCTCAGAAAGCTCCCTGACCCTGCGGGCGAGATACGATGCAACCTTTGCACTCTGACGGTTGAGTCTGACACTTCCGAGAATTATTGCCGTCTTCATTTTTCCCTTTCTGTTAAAACGCAACTTGTTCTATTCTGCAAACCTCAGTACTATTTCAAGGTAACATCCAGATAAACTGAATGACGCCCATAGGTTTCATAAAAAGGCTTAAAAACAACACCGTCAATACTGAAATTCAACTTTGAGGGATCACCGGTTATCGATTTGCTTATATCCTTTGCATTTAAGGTTATCTTACGCCATTCATTAAGTGGTTCAGTCTCCTGAGCTGCCAGTAAAACTGGTCCATAAAACAAACTGGCAATATTTTGCTGATCCATAACCGGTTCTAAATAAAATTGAAACGGCATATGAAGTTCAACCACATCCCCGTCTTTCCATTTACGGCTTATGGTAAGATAACTGCCTGGAACAACCTTAACTCTTTCCTCCTTGCCATTTATTTCCACAGAGAATCCTTGAGTTGCCCAATGTGGTACACGAACCTTAAGGTCAAACTTGCCATTACCGTTAATGGTTAATCTTGTATGCTCCTCTTTCGGATAAGCGGTATTTTGGGTTACGGTTATATTTTTCTCTGTCCATTTTAATGTAGAAGGCACATAAAGGTTCACATACAAAGCCTGGTTGTCTGCACTTCTGAAATAAATCGAGTTTTGAAGTTTTGTGTTACTCTCAAGCGCAGTACCGTTACAACAGGTAAAACCATTCATATTAGCGTTACCAAATTGTTTTACCGCACCAGCTCTCAAGGGCACGTGATAGGTATTAGCAGGGGTGTTCTCTGCAACTGAAGCCAGAATATGATTGTACAGCGCACGCTCGTAATAATCCATTAACTCTGAACGCTGATCAAAGAGAAAAAGATCTCTGGTTAATTTGAGCATATTATAGGTAGCACAGGTTTCATTTTGACCACCGTGTGAAAAACCGTTTTCATAAAGTGTTGCCGGTTGACTGGTGAAGCATTCGGCATTAGCAGGGTTACTTGCCCCTGCAACTCCGCCAATACTGTACATGTAATCATTGGTTGCCTTATACCAGAAATTATCAGCTATATAAAAGTATTCCGGAACATTTGAGACACGATAAGTTTCGAGTGCCCCGATAATTTGAGGTATGTGTTGGTTGGAATGTAAGCCACGGAACATATCTACATTTTTAGCCAGTCCGTGAGTGTGATCAGCATCACCAAAAAACACCCTGATGTTATCAAACAATTGAGCGCCCTTCAGATAATGAGGCTCTTTGGTCATTCGATACAGCCTTGCCATGGCTTCGTTCATTCCACCATATTCGCCCGCAATGTATCTGTTCCACATACTTATAAGTGTCTGGGTCGGCAATTGACTCAAACGGGCATATACCCAGTCACCCATTCCTTTTACTATGTCCAAGGCCTTTTCATTGCCACTGACTTCATAAATATCCATCAACCCGGCCAGGATTTTGTGCAAGGTATAGTACGGAGCCCAGATCCTTGAATTATCCGTTCCATAGCTCGCTCCATTTTCCAACATAATAAACTGGTCAGGCGGGTAAGCACTGATAAATCCTTTACCCCAATTCCAGTAGTCAGTTCTGATACCGTCTACACTCAGATCTGAATCAAAGCCTGATTTACCCTGACCTGGAGGCACGGCTGTCGGGTCTGACACGGATTCTCCTCCCTGTGTTTTTGGTTTTCCTGATAATTTTGATAATTCATACAGGGTGTTCACCATGTATTCCATTTTGTCGGCAAAAATTGCCTGAAGCGATGCATCATAACC
>CAYGOU010000313.1:0-3380 GCA_964351455.1 uncultured Porphyromonadaceae bacterium | reverse complement strand
CGTCGACCACCTGGAAGCAGTTTTCAAACAGACGCTGGGCCTTCTCATCCGCCTGCAGCATCTTGTCAACCGAGGCCAGCAGGCCACCGTCATACGACCGTGCCCATACTACCCCGACGGTGATGTCGTTCACAGCTCCCGGCTCCAGAACAAAAGGTCCTGACGACTGCACGAAGCGACGGTCTGCCGGCTCATTGTTCTCGGTCTCTTCGGTCCATACAGGCATCGGAATGCCACCCTGGCCCCATCCACATGGGTCGGTATCACGCGGGAACATAAAATCAGACACGGGCCCTGTTCCTCCTCCTGAGGGGTGACCGTTGCCAAAGTAACGCATCCGCTCATTATCTCTCCAGTAACCGCGCAGGTAATTATAATAATCATTCGGAGTACCGGGATCACCGGTGTTTCCTGCTCCACCTGTATAATATACGAAGCGGCGCATTCCCCAGCGTTCGTTGTCAACGATCCCGTCGCCAAAGTTCAGTCCGTTGATGTTCCCGTTAAGAATGCAGTCGTTGCAGATCAGATTGTACATCTGATCATATGACGAACAGTCATCCAATCCATTGGGGTCCTGATAGGGACCTTCGAAAAAGTCAAAACCAATCGCAGGAGGGTTAGCTCCGTAGGCCTGATACTCTCCTGAACCATCCACAGCATCACCATTGTAAAAGTAGCCCACTCCTTTGGAAACATGACATCCGACATAGTCATCACCTGCATACCCGAGGTCTCCATCTGAATAGACTCCGAAATAGGTTTCAATAAGGGTGTAGGTTGAACGGTTGATCAGGGAGTAGTTGTAAAAGCTCATGTCGTTGAGCGCATCGTTGGTGGAGAATTGAAAAGCCTGAGCCCTAATTTCCATTCCAATTGCCTCACCATCAGGGTTTTGATGGATGTTGCCGCGGTCGTTGTAAACCCACCAAAGGGTTCCGTCTCCATAAAGTCTGGGGCGTCGTAGCTCACGCGTGGTACCGCAGGGAAGTATCCCATCCAGATCGTAGAAGGGGTAATCCCCATCGGCCGGATTGTAAAAATTATCGTCGTTGTTGTCCCAGAAGGGTGCAAGGTAAAAATCATATCCCGCAGAGGCATCGGCATGAGCCGGCCAGTCAAGAATGATCTGGGGGATCGAATATCCCTTGAACAGGCGGTCACGGTCTTCAATGGGGGTGTTGTACCACTCCCTGAAAGCTTCAACCTGGTAACGGGTGATTTCAAAATGGCGGTCGTACTGGTAACAAACCTCAATGTCGGTGGTGCCACGTGCATCGCCTTCCATGACCAGTGGCCCGGGCCAGTAATTGCGTCCACCCTTGAAAATTACTCCCGTAAGTTTGAGCTGCCCGTTGACATCGGTCCCTCCAATCCAGATTCCTCCGGCATAGAGAGATGTTTGTCCCGATCCCTTTGGTACCTCATAACCAGCAACCCCGCCGCTGATGTCGGTCCAGAGGATTCCATCCATGTGCACCCAGGTTCTGACATTGTTGAGTGAAATCTCGGTAACAGTTGCTCCATTGGCACATCCTGCAGCAAAGTTCTTGAGATCATTCTTTTCATCCTTGACCCTACCGGGGTAGTCCTTAGCCAACAAAGGTAACTGTACCGCGAGAACCAGCAGAAAGGCAATCCATTTGGATTTCATAACAATAGTTATTGGTAAGTGACTTCAAGAATTTCTAAAGAAATCTTGCCGGAAGGAACCGCAATCACTACCTGATCGCCCACTTTCTTTCCGATCAGACCCCTGGCAATGGGAGTGCTGATGGCAATCTTGCCTTCTTTGAGATTTGCTTCATTTTCCGAAACAATCATATAGGTCATGATGGCACCTGTACCCAGATTCTTAAGCTTTACCGTTGACAGAATCTGTATGGATGACCGGTCGAGTTTTGACTCATCTATAATCCTGGCCTTCATCAGCTTCTCCTGAAGAATGGCAATTTTCATTTCAAGCATGCCCTGAGCTTCCTTTGCCGCCTCATATTCGGCGTTTTCAGAAAGATCCCCCTTGTCACGGGCATCTGCTATCTGCTGGGAGATCTGGGGCCGTTCAACATTAACCAGGTATTCGAGTTCATCCCGCATTTTGCGGAGTCCTTCCTCGGTCATGTAACTTACCTTAGACATATTGATTGAGATTTGGAAAAACAAAAAAAGAATCCCAGAACGGGACTCTTTCTTTGTTTTATGTGTGTTCAGTACTAAAGAATGATCCTGGCACCAATAGTGTGAACTCCCTGGAACGGATCGGTATCGCGATAGCTGTAATCAATCGAGAAGGTTGAGCCGTTGTCCTTGTTCAAGGGAACCCTAAGGGAAACACCACCGGTCGGACCAGTAAATACAGTAGTTCTTGCTACATAATCATCTCCGAAGGGGTCGATTCCCTCTTCATAGAGGAAACCGCCACGCAACAGAAGAATGTTCTTGAAATCGTACTCAAGTCCTAGATGGAACTGGTCTTTAGAGAAAGAGTTCGATGTGAAGGCACCGGCTACGGTCAGTCTCTGTCCGATTCCAAAGTTAAAATCGTACGCAAGTCCGATCTTAACCTGGGTCGGAAGCTCAAATTCAGCCGATCTGTGCTCTACGGTCATGTCAACCCCGTTCGGAGGAACCACGCCCCTGAAGGAGAGTCCGTCACCAGTATATTTCATGGTGGGACCAACATTTCTCAGGGTGATCCCGAAGTGCATCTGCCGTTGAGCTCCGGTTACGTACTGGATGCCTGCATCAAGGGCAACGCCGGTGGTTTTAAGGTCGGCAATACCTCCTGAAACGATTTTCAACACAGCGCCTCCGTAGATGCTGTTTGAAAACTCCTTGGCATAAGAGATGCCGATGGTTGAATATCGCGGATGAAACTGTCCGAGACCGCCTTCAGGACTGTCTTCGGTGGTGATATCGATTTCACCGAGATCCATGCTCATCACATAAACCCCAAGAGCACCGGCATCCCCAACTTTCTGCACCAATCCGAACGTACTGATGGAAATATCGGTTCCGACCAGCCAGCGGGTGTTTGCGTATCCAAGTTCGGTACGGTTGACCATAGCACTACCGGCAATATTCAGGTATATCGACTCCAGTCCACTTACACTTGCGACATTGGCGCCTCCCCAGCCGCTGGTGCCAGCCCAGGGATTGATCAGTAATTCAGGTGCTCCTGCCTGTCCGATGCGCTGCTTGTTCCCGGAATAACCAGCCGGAGCAGCCAATAACCCAATCAGGATCAGTCCTACGATGTATTTGGCGTATGTTTTCATAGTCCTTTTCTTTCGTTTTTAAGTTTAGCTTGTTACAGTGAGTTAAGGTCTTGCGGCCTCAGGGCACCGAACCATTTAACAGTTTTCTCTCCGATTCCGGGG